>JAFOJB010000428.1 GCA_017420455.1 Blautia sp. | reverse complement strand
GACACTGCAGGAAGAAGAAAGCTATGGCGAGATGATCATGGAACTCTCCAGAGCAAAGACTCTGAAAGAGCTTCGCGCAATACCTGCAGAAGAGATTTTGCGCCTGAACGGAGAACTTGGTGCGAAGCTGTGGCAGACCCTCGGCAACGGCATGGTGATCGTGCCCTGCGTGGATGGATACGTGCTTCCGGAATCCGTCAGGGACTGCTATGCGAATGGGCATATGCGGCAGATTCCCTATATGCTGGGAACGGTCATCGACGATCTCGGCTCTTCTCCCGAGAGCATTGCCGCGGATGAACCAGGGCTCACTCACACAGAAAACCTGCGTTGGAGCCGCAAGGTGCATGAGATTTATGGTGGAAACGCATGGAACTACTTCTTTAAGCGAAAACTGCCCGGTGATGACTGGGGTGCTTTTCACTCAGCCGAGCTGTGGTATACCTTTGGCACGCTTGGACGCTGCTGGAGGCCGATGGAGGAGCATGATTATGCGCTCAGCCGCCTGATGCTCGATGCCTGGACAAGCTTTATGAAGACAGGGGATCCGAACGGCGGAACATGTGAAGGCTGGAGACCGTACACGGATGAAGACCCGTATGTAAGAGAATTTGAATAGAGCAGCCATAAGGATTGAGACAGAATAAAAAGACAGGAAAGTCGGGACACTTATTTCGTGATCAGTCCTGAGCTGCGCAGAAATAAAGCCCGGATCCCCTCAATATGGGGATTCGGGCTTGTTTTATATGGAAGGCTCAGCAGCTGTTTTTACTCTTCCGGATCTGTTCAGCTAAAGCCTGAACGACTGCGGAGCACGCTCCGCCTGCCGCCTCGATGGTCAGGTAATGTTCCGCGTTCTCATCGACCAGTACTTTCCCGGAGGAAGGAAACTCTTCATCGCTTTCCCAGAAATTCAGAGTAATGGGAAACCTTGGAGCATAGGAGAACACAGCCGTGACATCCGCGCGGGAAGGAAGGATTTCGGCTCCCAGTGCTGTGCAGGCTTCCGTAAACTCCCTGCCCCCCACTCCGGAAAAATATCTGCTCATCATCAGCTCGATGTCTTTGTTGAAGCCTGCTCCTCTGGCCATGCCTCCCCTCATCTCCGTAAGAGAAATGGTTTTCCCGGAGAGAGGAGTGCCGTCTGCCGTATCCATATACTGGAGCAAAGTCAGATGATGCCACATATCCAGCTCATCCTGTATTTCAAATTCCGGATAACTGATCCGGATTTCCTTTCCCAGACTCTTAAGGCAGAACTCCCGGGCAGCTGCGTCAAACAGGATTTCCGCCTTTTCACACAGCTGTTCCGGCGAATACCGCCTGAGTCTTTCCCTGGCGAGAAGCAGCATCGCCTGAAGCTGACGGTTCTGCTGATCTTTTTTATTCTGAAGCATTATTTCAGAAGATCCTCTCCTTCTCCCATGAGTGCGATATCCACTGCAGTGGCATCCGCAATATGGAAGCACATCATTTTATGACCGGTCTCTTCGTTATAGATTCCGCGAAGATGCGGCATGGCATTCAGCATGGCCTCTGCATATTTGCCGTCTGTCTCAAAAACAGCCTTTCCTGTATAACGCAGCCAATGCTTTCCGTCTTTCTTCAAAGCCACGATCTCACATTTCGGATTCGCCATCAGCTGCCTATAAACATCCTTGAAGTCTCCGATCCCGAAAATCACCTTTCCTTCCATCTCCATACGGGCGCCCAGAGGGCGGCACTTTGGCTGGTCGCCATCTACCGTCGCCAGATAGAAAACACCTGCTTCGTTCAGGAAATCCATTATCTTGCTCATTGTATTACCTCCTTTGATGAAACCAGTAAGATATGTCTTATGTAATTATACCTGAATTCCATAAAATGTACAACATGCAGCTGCAGACGCGGAAACAGTTTTTTCTGCTGTTACAGTTCACGGTCTCAACGGCAGGAGACTGTAACCCTGACGAGCCTTCCCCTTGCTTCACGCATCAGCCGGCATTGAATTTACCGGACAGTCATGATATACTGAAAACTGCCATCCGGGCATCGCTGACTGACAACAACGCAGTCAGATTTGGATTTGGGCAAGCAGAATTCGGAAGTTATTTGTGTACAGTGCCTAAGTAAGGAGGTTTGGGTATGAGCAAAAAAAAGGTATATATTTTTCTTGCGGATGGATTCGAGGATGTTGAGGGACTGACTGTGGTAGACCTTCTCCGGCGCGCGGAGGTGGATATTTCCACAGTCTCTATCAAGGACACACGTCAGATTACCACGTCCCGGGGGATCACTCTTTTTACGGACTGCAAGTTTATGGAGACAGATTTTTCCAATGCGGATATGCTGGTTATTCCGGGTGGAATGCCGGGCACCAGATATCTGGCAGCCTATGAGCCTCTTCTGGAGCTTTTCCGTGCCTTCTATAATGAAGGCGGCAAGGTTGCAGCCATCTGTGCGGCACCTACCATTTTCTCTGCCCTTGGTTTCCTGAAGGAACGGAAAGCTACCTGCTATCCTGGCATGGCGGATCAGCTGGACTGCGGAGAATATCTGGAGGATCCGGTAGTTACAGACGGAAACGTGACCACCAGCCGCGGCGTAGGGACCGCCATTCCCTTTGCCCTTTCTTTGATCGGCCAGCTCGTTTCCGAAGAAAAAGCTGCCGAAATCGGCAGATCTATCGTTTTTTATACCTGACAGGCTCTGTGCGCCGGCAGATTGCCGGTATAAGAGCAGGCATTGAAAAGGGACTGTGAAAAAACGCTTATCCTGTCATGCCGCCTGTTAAATGCCTGTATTTCAGGCATCTCACAGAACGGGCAGATCTCAGATCAGTTTTTTTCACAGTCCCTTTTATACAGAGGGTAAATCAGCACAGTCCTTTTTTCATCCGGTCAGACAGAATCCGGCAGCTGTTTTTACGGTGACTTAATACCCCCAGGTCAGCAGCTCCCAGTCTCCGCCCTCCTGACGGGCCAGCCACCACTGGTAATCATGGTAATCCGTATCCGGTTCCCATGCGCCGCCGCCTTCCACGGGAGAGTGGAATTCGCTGAGGAACTCTATGCACTGGGTATATCCTTTTTCTTCTCCCAGGTCGTTCATCCATTTCAGATTATCCTCGTTCATGCATTCGTCGCCGGCGTAGCGGATGCTGTTCATCCTGCAGCCTTCCCATGTTCCAAACTCTGCATCGATCAGAACGAGTGCCTTCTCCATGTCCTCCCGGGTATACAGTTCCGAGGTTCCGTAATCCACTGTTTCCTTCACAGGTGCAAAAGTAATGGTCTTTTCCGGGCGCTCTCCATCATACCAGTCCAGAAGCAGATTGTCTTCATCCCCTGCAAGGGTAAAGGCTCCGGAGGTACCGGCAGTCTTCGCTTCACCCAGAGGCGCATTTTCTTCAGCATCTGTCGGAAGATCCCAGAATTTCCCCTTGTCGTAGACGAAGCTGTTCAAATCGCAGTCGAAGTAGATCGTAGTCTTGAACACAAATGCTTCCTGCGTCAGAGGAGAGACAATTTCCACGTTCCATCCGCGCTCTTCATTCTTCTCTACTGTCATCTGTGTAAACTGTGTATCTGCCTCCAGCCATTCGCCGGAAAGGAAAGAATCCAGATCCTCTTCCTCAGGAGAGGCGGTAAAAGAACCTCCGGGACTTTCCGTAACTGCTCCGTCCTTCACGGTCAGATCGAAGGTATGAAGCCGGTCGCAGGCAATGCCTGTATAATGCCTGACACTGACAGTAATCTCACCATCTCCGACGGGTTCGTAGCGTACAAAAAACTCATCGTCCTTCATCTCTGCTTCTGCCAGCCGCACAACTGAATCATCCTGTGCCATATCATCGGCGATCCAGCCAGGATCTCCCGTAGGATCCGGAATATGAATTACATAGCTCCCATCTTCGATATTACATACGATGGGCGCCGGTTCTTGTGCCTCCTCCGCAAACACGGGACCGCATGCCAGAGCGCCAAGGCACAGCGCGGAAACTGCTGCCGCATATCTCTTTTTGAAACGCATCATCTTTTTTTCCTCCTCCTATTTCCATTTTTCAGGTATGGATTGAGCCAGAAATAACTGTCTCAGTCCTGACCTGATTATAGCACAGAAAGAATCACACTTCCAGCACACCCGCATCTGCTCATGGACAACAGTTACAGTTACAGTTCACGGTCTCACCAGATGTGCACTGATGTATTTTCGGGGTCTTTCGGCCCTCCTGACTGCAGGAACACAGGGGGAGGAGCCGACCGCCTTCCATGGCGGGATTGCCGGGACAGGGGGCGCACGGATTCCAGAGCAGGGATACAGGTCTGGCCTCAGCTCCTGCGGAAAAATGCGAGATACTCTTAGCGGAAAGAACACTGGCGGCTTACAGACCGAGGACTGTCTGAGCGTACGAAGGCTGGAAGGAACGAGGGGATGGATGGGGAAACAAGGAGACGGTTTAATCCTTGTTTCCCCATCCATCCCCTCGTTTCTTCCAGCCTGAGAAGCGAGTTCCGCAGGTCTGTAAGTGGGTTGAGCCAGTGTTCTTTCCGCTTAGAGTATCCGCGTTTTGGAGCCCGGAGCTGAGGACAGACCTGTATCCCCGCTCTGGAATCCGTGCGCCTCCTGCCCCGGCAATCCCGCCATGGGAGGCGGTCGGCTCCTCCCCCGGCCGGCGAGACCGTGAACTTTACGCACGCTCTTTAAATTCCCTCTTGACAAACCATTATATATTTTGTAAAATATAATTGCAAAAAAGATAATTACAGTGTTTATATATCATGATATTCATTTTT
>JAFOJB010000427.1 GCA_017420455.1 Blautia sp. | reverse complement strand
TGATGCCGGCCACCAGAAGGGTGGCCATGTGCTGCATTTTTCTGGAAAAGATCAGGATAAAGCCGGTGGCGATGAGGGAACCGGCGAAGGCCGCGATCACCAGGGCGTAGGAGGAAACACTGTGCAGATACTGCAGGAAAACGATCATCGTCAGCGCCACGCAGAGCTTTGCTCCGGAGGAGATTCCCAGGACAAACGGGCCGGCGATGGGGTTTCCGAAGAAGGTCTGCAGAAGGAAGCCCGATACCGAAAGCGCTCCGCCGAGAATGGCTGCCATGATGACCCTGGGAAGACGGATCTTCCAGATGACATTGTATTCTGTTGCTTCCCCTCCTCCCCGGAAGATGATGGACAGGATGCGGGGGATGGGGATATTGGTGGTTCCGGTGTTTATGTTCATTACCGTGATCACAAGGGCCGCGATCACCAGAATGACAAATACCACCGTATAGCGGGTGCGCCGCCTGAAATTCTCCATATGGAAGGAGCCGGCGCCCTCATACTTCTCTTGTGTCTGGCTCATATCTCTTCTGTCTCCTCCTCTGTTTCGCAGGTTCTGCTGACAAGCAATGCTGCCGGATCGTTTACCCTTCGATTTTCGAAAGGAAGGTCATCTTCGCGGGATCTCCCTCCGTGACCATGTTGTGGAAGTCGCGGATCAGGTTACCGACGATGTCCGTCGCCTGATAGAGGTATTTTCCGGTACACCAGACATTCCCTTCCTGCACGGCCTTAAAATCCTGGAAAAGCTCACTCTTTCCAAGCAGATCGCCGATCGTTTCGATGGGGTTGTCGATGCTGGCGTTGTAGACAAGATAATCGGCGTCGATGCACTTCGTATAGAATTCCTCCAGGGTGATGGGGACAGAGGAACGTTTTGTCTCTGACATGAGATCATCCGGAATATACCTTGCTCCTGCGATCTCGATCATCTTCGGGACATAATCGTTTCCGCTCCGGACCACCACGGACCCATCGGTGTTGAAGTAGAAATACGCCACCTTTTTCTCTGTATTCACCAAGTCGTCCAGATCAGAGATGATCTTTTTCTGCTCCTCCATGAAGGCGTCGGCTTCCGCCTCCTTGTCCAGCATGGCAGCGTAAACACGGATCCATTCCGTCCTTCCCAGAGGATGCTCTTCCGAGCTGGAACGGTCGATGAATACCGGGATTCCCATATTCTCGATCATCTCCTGTACCTTTGGGGTATGAAGGATCATCATGGATTCGATGGCGACGCTGCACCCCTCCTGGATCATCAGCTCATAATCCGGTTCGCTGTATTTTCCGGAAAACAGGATATCCCCTCTTTCCATGGCCCCCGCCGCGTGTTCAATGTACCAGCCCTCTGCGCGGAGGGAGGACAGGCGGACAGCGTCCAGCGCGTCCAGGGAGTCGAAAAGCGCCATGGCAGAGGTGGCGGCCAGATAGATGTTGTCCACCGGCGCGTAGAGGGGGACGATGGACGGGTCGGTTCCCTCCGGAACTGACTGCCCCTCCGGGACCAGAAGGAACTGGCGGTCTCCGGTCACATCGATGACCTTGTAGCCTCCTTCAAAGTAATAGACATTCACCATTCTGGCAAAGTCGAATTCCATGGAGGATTCGTAAGCCGCTCCCGGGATTTCCGGAATGGGCCGCGTCTCAGCCTGCCCGACAGACAGCTCCATCTCCTGCTCTTCCTCCGCGTGTGCAGTGCCGGCGGTCAGGAAAAGGGACATAGCCAGTGCAAAAACTGCGGCCAGGACAGCCGCTCCTCTGAAGCATCGTTTTTTCATAGAAACTCCTCCTATACTGTATTTGTGGTGGTTTTCTCTGAATCATGGGGCATCTGCCGGACGTGCTTCCCGAAGGCAGCAGGCCAGGGCAGCTGTCAGCGGGCTGCCGGGTGCGGCTCCGGCAGCTGGACAGGCTGCTGTCAGCCGGCTGCCGGATGTTGCCGCCGGATTTCATGCCCCAGGTCCACAATGCGCGTCCTTTCAGAATACGAAAAAAGGCTGTGAAAGGCCGGAGATCTCTCTCCAATACTTCACAGCCCCTGCTCCACTCCAGATTATGCACTCATTGGAAGCGGTTGCGCAATTCATTATATTATCTGATTTGATTTCACGGAAATTTCCAGTTCTCTGATGCCATAAAAAAGATTTCTGTTCTCTGATGCCATAAGAAAGATTTCTGTTCTCTGGTACCATAAACAGGAAGCGGCCTCAATCCCTCTGCGAAACAGCACCGTTCCTGAAAAAAGTCTACCCCTTCTTCCATGTCTGTGCATTTTCGCCCAAAGGAACTTATGCCCCTCCCTGTCTGCATCCGGTTCCGGCTGCCGGCGCTTCGTGCAGTATCTGAATCTCCCCGGCTTCCGCAAGCTGCAGGTCATTCTTCTTTCACAAGGCGCAGCCAGTCATGAACTGTGCATAAATCACCTTTTCATCTGGCGTGTCTGAATCCGTCCAGGCTGCGTTGGTCTTGCCTCACAGCCCGCTCATGCGCTAAACGCGTGCCACTGGCACGGCAGCGCCGTCAATTGTCGATGCCCGTTCTGAACCGTTCTGAAAGAGGATGATCCTCATTCATCCCAGTTATGCCATACGTCTGTTACATCATCGTCATCGTCAAGGCAGTCCAGGATTCTCTGCATATCCTTAATAGCCTTCTCATCGGTCAGCTCCACATAGGTCTGCGGGATCATGGCAACCTGCGCTTCCACGATCGGTGCGCCGGTCTTTTCCACTGCTTCACGGACCACGCTGAAGTCATCCGGAGCGGTGAGGATCTCATAAGCGTCGTCCTCTTCTGAAAAGTCCTCTGCGCCTGCGTCCAGTGCTGCCATCATCAGTTCGTCTGCATCCAGCTCGCATTCCTCTTTATCCACAATGATCTGGCCTTTCTGGTCAAACATGAAGGAGACACAGCCCTGGGTCCCGATGTTTCCGTTTCCTTTGCTGAACCAGTTCCGGACATTGCCTGCCGTACGATTCTTATTGTCGGTAAGGGTCTCTACGATAATGGCGACTCCGTTGGGGCCGTAGCCTTCGTAGACTGCTTTCTCGTAATTATCCGCGTTGCCGGCACCTGCCGCTTTCTTGATGCCGCGCTCGATGGTATCGTTGGGCATGTTGTTGGCCTTTGCCTTTGCGATGACATCACGGAGCTTGCTGTTGTTCTCCGGATCCGGACCGCCTGCCTTCACTGCCATAACGATCTCACGGCCGATTACGGTAAAGATCTTTCCCTTTTTCGCATCGTTTTTCTCTTTTTTGTGCTTGATATTCGCAAATTTTGAATGTCCTGACATACTGTTCTCCTCTTATTCGTAAGGATATACTGACATACATTGCTGTCGGATGATGATTCTGTAAAAACGGCCAGAACACGGTCGACAGCAAAATCTGTCTCCTCTGATCAGATAAATTATGCTTCTTTTTCTTTTCCAGACCTGACCTGAGCTTTTGTCTGTCTGTCCGTGTCCTGTTCTTCTGCTTTTTCTTCCTTGATCTTCTCTGCCTTGACCTTGCCGATGGTTCTGTGTCCGAGAGAGAGAATCTGGAAACGATACCCTTTCAGGGTGAGCACCTTGTCCAGATCCTTTTCCACGGGAATGTGGCCAAGCAAAGAAGTCAGCACACCGTTCAGTGTCTCGAATTCGCAGTCGCCGAAGCTGATATCCAGTTTTTCCTCCACATCCTTCAGGTCCGCCAGCGCATCTATGACGATGGTATTGTCCTTCTGGGTGCGGAAGGTATTCTGATCCTCGTCATATTCATCCAGGATCTCGCCCACGATCTCCTCGAGAATATCCTCCATGGATACGATACCGGCCGTCTGCCCGTATTCGTCGACTACAATGGCCATATGGACTTTTTTTGCCTGCATGGCCCGGAACAGATCGCCGATGCTTCTGGTCTCCGGGATGAAGGCGGCTTCACGGATCAGACCCGGAAGCTCCTTCAGCGGCTTGAATTTCGCCCAGGAATTCCGTGTGAGGAATTTCAGGGCATCCTTATAATGCACAACTCCTGTGATGGAATCCAGGTCTCCCCGGTATACCGGATACCGGGAATTACCCTCCTCCAGCATCCTTTCCACCATTTCCTGAAGCAGAATCTCCTCCTCAAAGGCCACGATATCCTTCC
>JAFOJB010000426.1 GCA_017420455.1 Blautia sp. | reverse complement strand
GACGGCATGCTGAACCGGATCCATGCAAAGGGCGTCAGGGCAGGTGTTGCCCTCAGGCCTGCAACGCCGCTTGGAAAAGACAGAGGGACGGTTCTTTTGTCTTGTTCCAAGACAAAAGAACCGTCCCTCTGTCTTTTCGTCCCCCCGTCTTCCTCCCCGTCTTCCTCCCTGTCTTCCCCCTGTCCTGCTTGACCACGGCATCATTTTCCGATATAATTTTACTCACAGGCAGATGTACATGACGTTTGCAGTTATTTGCCGCGTCTGCTGCCGGAAAAGGAGTCATCATGGGTTCTGTCTGGGATGAAAAAACTATCATATCGCCTTCTCTGATCTGTCTGGATCTGTGCAATCTGGAGAGCCAGGTAAGGCTACTGGAAGCTGCAGGTCTTTCCATGCTGCATGTAGATATTCTGGATGGACATTTCAGTCCCAGCATGCCGCTCGGACTGGAAACGGTAAGGCAGCTTCGCGCAAAAACAGGGCTTGCCTTCGACTGCCATGTCATGACCACGGCCCAGGATTATTTTGTGGATGAACTGCTGGATATCGGCGTACAGCAGATCGTCTTTCACGCAGAGACCCAGCCGCACATCGACGGCATGCTGAACCGGATCCGTGCAAAGGGCGTCAGGGCTGGTGTTGCCCTCAGGCCTGCAACGCCGCTTGTACAGCTGGAATATGTACTGGAAAAATGTGATACTGTCCTCCTGATGCTTATCAATCCCGGATATGCTTCTGTAAAGGGGGAAAAACAGGTTCCTTATGCGGACCGGAAGATCCGCGGGCTGAAGAAAATGATCGAAGACAGGCACCTGCCGGTAAAGATTGAGCTGGACGGGCGTGTTTCCGAACAGAACATCGTCGATTACGCAGGAAAAACCGCAGATATTTTTGTCGCCGGCAGCACCTGCCTTAAGCGGGACGACCTGCCTGGTTCCATCGCGCATTTAAAAACACTCACCGGCTGATGACCGCCTTTTTCGGACAGCACGTACTGCAGCCGGGAGATGTCCGGGAAACATGATCGTTGAAGAATTTTACAGAAGAGGATGCTGCTTCATATGAGTATAAAGAAGAATCTGATGAAATATGTCGGCAGTCTGCAGCAGGAGGCTTATGTGCGTCCTGTAACATATATGGAAGGCCGGGCTGGTTCCCTGAAGGCTTACGAGGTGAAAAACGGAAGAATGACCTTTCAGGTGCTTTCCGACAAATGTCTGGACGTAGGAGCCCTGAGTTATAAGGGTGTAAATTTCAATTTCCTTTCCAAACCTGGCCTGCAGGGCAGAAACCATTACGATACCAACGGAGAAGAAGCGGTGCGGAGCATAATGGGCGGTCTGTTTTTTACCTCAGGCCTTGAGAATATCTGCGCGCCCTGCAGGATAGACGGCACGGACTATCCCATGCACGGCAGGATCCGGACCACCCCGGCAGAGCATCTGGACGGAGACTGTGACTGGGAGGAGGACAGGCTTGTCCTTTCCGTACAGGGTGAAATGCGCCAGGCGGCTCTCTTCGGAGAAAACCTGGTACTCCGTAGGCGGATCGAGACAATCTATGGGGAAAAGACCCTGACGGTTACCGATGAATTCGAGAACGAAGCCTTCCGTCCGGAGCCTCTGATGCTGCTGTATCATATTAATCTTGGTTATCCGTTCCTGGATGAAAACCTGCGCCTTTATATTCCGACGAAGAGCGTTACGGCAAGGGATAAAGAAGCCCGGGGACACGAGGAGGGTTACGACCGCATGGATCCTCCGAAGGATAATGAGCCGGAGTACGTCTTCATCCATGAGCTCTGCCCGGATGAGGAGGGAAATGTGGAGATCCTGGCACTGAACGAACCGCTGGGACTGGGGCTGAAGCTTTCTTATAACATGAAATATCTGCCCTGGTTCATGGAGTGGAAATCTGTTGCCTCCGGAGATTATGTGCTTGGTCTGGAACCGGCCAATTCCAGTGTTTTTGGGCGTTCCTATCATGAAAAGGAGCACAGTGTGCACCACCTGGAGCCTTTCGGAAAGGAAACGAACACGCTTCGCTTTACGATTCTGGACGGTGCAGAAGAGCTTCAGGGCGCCAGGGCGGCCTTCGAGGCACTACATAAATACAGGTAAGGTGCTGCCGCAAAATACACAGGGTATTTTCCGACAGATTCTTAGAAACTGTTCACAATGGATTCTATAGGAGGAAAAAAATGAAACGTTCTGAAATCAACGCCATCATCAGGGATTTTGAGGCAATGCTCCGGGAATATCGTTTTGCCCTGCCTCCTTTTCTGAGCTTTACTCCCGAAGAGTGGGCCGGGAAAGGACATGAGTACGATGAGATCCGCGATAATGCACTCGGGTGGGATATCACCGACTACGGCGAAGGGAATTTCGCGGAAAAAGGCTTGTCCCTTATCACCATCCGGAACGGTAACGTACACAATCCCAAATATACCAAGACTTATGCGGAGAAGATCATGCTACTGTATCCTGGCCAGCTCTCTCCGAACCATTTCCACTGGAACAAAATGGAGGATATCATCAACCGCGGCGGCGGCGACCTGGTTTTCCACCTCTGGAACGCGAACCGCGAAAACGAAGGCGAGCTTCTTGACACGGACGTTGAGATCAGCAAGGACGGGCGTAAATACATGGTCGCGGCCGGTTCCGAGATTGTACTGCATCCCGGCGAGAGCCTGACCCTGTACCCGTATTACTATCATGAGTTTCTTGTTCCGAAGGACGGCGCAAAAGTCCTTATAGGAGAGGTTTCCATGTGCAACGACGACAATACGGACAACCGTTTCTATGAGCCGCTGGGAAGATTTCCGACCATTGAGGAGGACGAGCCCGCATATCGTCTTCTGTGCAACGAATACCCGCCGGCAAAGGACTGACAGCAGCTGCCCCGGGTGAAGGGCGACCGACGCTTTCAGGTAAAAAGTGAAAAAAGGGAGGATCTCTCTGTTTCATCTGAAAATGAGACGGAGGGATCCTCCCTTTTTCACGCCCACAACTGTTTGCCAAATGAATTCATATTGATTATACTATAGGTGTAACAGCTGTGAATGAAAGAGCCGGATGCCTGTGGCAGAGGCTTGCTCGAAAGAAGAAGGAGGGGTTCAGAATGAAAAAAGGACGCAGGAGGGCAGGAATTCAGGGACTGATATTTCTGGCAGCGGCCATGCTTTTCGCCGGCGCTGCCCACGCTTCGGAAAACGTGGTGGATATTTCGATGAGCTATGAGGAATATCCGAGGATCGATGGTTCTCTTGCCTGTGTACCTCTTTGTGAAGCACTGGCTGTAAAGGCGACGGGCTGTACGCAGATGCAGGCAGAGGAGACGATGTCGGATTTTACCAACACAAATCCCTGTTATCTGCAGCTGGCGGAAGGGAACAGAGACATCCTTCTGGCCTATGAACCGGCAGAGGAAACGAAGCAGCAGCTGCTAAGCTATCCTCCTCTGGATATGCAGCCCATCGGAAAGGATGCCCTGGTTTTTATCGTGAACAAAGAAAATCCGGTGGAAAGCGTGACAACAGACCAGATCCGGGCCATATTTACCGGCGATATCAGGAACTGGAAGGAAGTGGGCGGGGCAGATATGGAAATCGCAGCCTTCCGGCGGCCGGAAACCAGCGGAAGCCAGACGATGCTTCGAAAGCTTCTTCTGGGAGACGCGCAGATGATCGATGAGCAGATGGAGACGGTTCCGTCCATGGAAGGGATCATTGACCGGATTCGGGATTATGACAATTCGGCAAATGCCCTGGGATATTCGGTATATTACTATGCTTCCGCCATGTATGGACAGGAGGATCTGAAATTCCTGAAGAT
>JAFOJB010000425.1 GCA_017420455.1 Blautia sp. | reverse complement strand
GAGAGCCGCCGCCCTGGCAGAGAAATATCACGCAAGGGTCTGCCGCAGTGTGGACGAACTGCTTTCCCTGAATCTGGACGCAGTGAGCGTGTGTGTCGCCAATGTCATGCATGCAGATATCACCATCAGGGCGCTGAACGCGGGAAAGCATGTCCTTTGCGAGAAGCCTATGGCGGTAACGCTGGAGCAGTGCGAGGCTATGGCGGCGGCTGCAGAAAAGAATAAAAAAGTCCTGATGATCGGACATAACCAGAGGTTCGCGAAAGCCCACCAGGAAGCACAGCGTCTGATTTCGGAGGGAGCCATCGGCAGGATCCTTTCCTTTGAGACGAAATTCGGCCATGGAGGTCCGGAAATCTGGACAGGAACACCGAATACCTGGTTCTTCCACAAGGACCAGGCAGCCTTCGGAGCCATGGCGGATCTGGGGATCCATAAAACGGACCTGATGCATTATCTTCTGGGAGAGCCCATCACCTCGGTGCAGGCCATCATGACCACCCTGGACAAGCGCTATCCCGACGGAAAGCTGATCGACGTGGATGACAATGCCTTCTGTTTCTATCAGACCGACAGCGGAATCACCGGGATCATGCATGTGAGCTGGACTTTCTATGGGAACGAGAAGAATTCGGCGGTGATCTACGGTACGGAAGGTGTCCTCAGGTGCTATGATGATGAATTCAATACACTGATCTGGGAGAAGAAGGGCGGAGAGACCGTTCGCTTTGATCTGGAACCCATCATCAAGAACAGTGACCAGACCATCGGGAACCGTACGAGCACCGGAGTGGTGGATGAATTTGTCAGCAGCATTCTGGAGGGCAGAGAACCCCTCAGCAGCGGCAGGGAGTCTCTGAAGGCGATGCGTGTGATCTTCGCCGCGCAGGAATCTGCGCTGACCGGAAGAAAAGTGCAGGTGGACCAGGGATAAAGAGAAATCCGGGGAAAAAGTCCGTCATTCCCGCGGACAGCGAGCCAGGAGGACAGGCCTGCCTGTCCATCTTCGGCTGCCGCGAGGGTCAGATACCTGCAGCTCTGCTGCGGATACAGGCTGCATGCCCCCTGGCCTGCTGCCAGGCATCTGACTTTGGACAGGCAGTTTTCCCGGAGAATTCTCTGAGGTAAGAATATGAGAAAATTTGAAGGATTTCAGAAGGGTGTCAACCTGGGAGGGTGGATTTCACAGTTTGACTCCTATGATAAAGCCCATTTTGACAGCTTTATCACCGAAAAGGACATCCGGGAGATTGCTTCCCTCGGGTTCGACCATGTAAGAGTCCCTGTGGATTATGTGCTTCTGGAGGAAGAGGACGCCTCACCGAAGGAGGACGGGTTCCGGTATCTGGAGCTTTGCAGGAGCTGGTGCGGAAAATACGGTCTGCATATGCTGATCGACCTGCATGAGTGCTATGGGTATTCCTTTGATCCGCTGAAGAAGGATATGGACAGGGAGCGCTTTTTCTACGACGGAGACCTCCAGGAGCGTTTCCTGAACCTCTGGGAGCGGATCGCGCAGCGCTTTTCGGCATATCCGGAACAGGTGGCCTTTGAGCCGCTGAACGAGGTGGTGCTGCAGGAGGTAGCCCAGGCCTGGAACAGGGTGGCAGCCTCCTTTATCCGAAGAATGAGAGCCATTGTGCCGGACCACTATCTGGTGATCGGCGGAGTCTGCTACAGCAGCGTGACGAGCGTGCCTCTTCTGGAGCTTCCTCTGGATGACAGGATCGTATACAATTTCCACTGCTATGAGCCACTTCTGTTTACCCATCAGGGAGCATACTGGGTGGAGAATATGCCTCTGGATTTCCGGATCGGCTATCCGGAGAAGCTGGAAACCTACCGGGAAGCCCTTTCGCGCCTCGGGCTGTCAGGGGATCTTGCCGGAGCCATCAACAGGGAAGACATCACGCAGGTGGGAGAAGGATTTTTCGAAGAAATCTTCGCTCCGGCCATAAAGAAGGCAGAGGAGGATCAGATTCCCCTGTACTGCGGAGAATACGGCGTCATCGACCGGGCGGAGCATCAGGCGGCTCTGCGCTGGCTGAAGGATATTCATACCGTCATGGACCGGTATGGTATCGGAAGAGCGCTCTGGAACTATAAAGAAAAGGATTTCGGATTTTCGGGAGAAGATTTCGCCGATATCCGTCAACAGTTCATTGATATTCTGTAATAAAGGAAACAGAGTTTTCGGCAGAGGACCGGTCAGAAGGAAAAGGAGTTCCGGATCTGTTCTCTGCAGGAAATACAGGAGAAGGACAAGGCCCCCCCTATGGGAGACCTGTCCTTTTTGGTTTGCGCGATAATAAAGCCGTCAGGTGTGCGCTTTCCTGCACGGGCGCACGTCTCCTCTGTCTGGATTTTCGAAAGCATGTGGATCGGAAACGTCAAAATGCCGGAAAAATCTACGAAACTTATCTGCGAAAAAACGGAAAAACATACAAAATGCCGTAGAATTCAGGCGTTTCCGGGAAATAACTCTGTGCAAACTGTGAATCCTCCCTTTACTTTACGAAATAAGTATACTATAATAATGAAAAAATGGAAACTCTGTGGCAGCAGCCCGCCTGTATCTTCCTGGGCGGGGAGGAAACAGTTGAGGAATCCGGAATGAAAAAGAGCATTGGAAAAATACTGGTCACTCTGGCAATACTGGCGGCGGCTGGCGCTGCGGTCTTCCTGTTTTTCGGCCGGGGTACCGAAAATTATCGTGATAAATATGAAGGGACAGACCTTACGACGGATGAAGAAGGGCTGGAGCGGACGGGAACATATACAGGCTACCTGTCCGACCACGAGGGAGCGCCTTATCCCCGGAAGGATATTGACATCGATCTTCTGTCCTATAAGGAAGAAGCACTGCCGGAGGAAGCTCTGATGAAAGAGCGGCTTCTGATTACGGATGCCCATGCTCTTTCCGCAGAAGAGGAAGCTCAGGAGAAGATTCTTGTCCTGAAGGACTATGAAGGGGAAAAAGAGGTTCTTTTTACGGATACCGGCTCCTATGTCACATGGGAGGTACAGGTTCCGGAAGCCGGCTTTTACAATCTGTACGCAGAATATCTGCTCCCGGAATCCCGCGGAGTGCCGGCGGAGAGGGCTGTCTATATCAACGGAGCCCTTCCCTTCGAGGATGCCAGGAATATTTCCTTCAGCCGTATCTGGACCGACGGCGGAGAGGTAAGAGTGGATAACCAGGGAAATGAGATCCGTCCGGTCCAGGTGGAGACCTTTCAGTGGCAGAACGCCTTCTTCCGGGATGACCTTGGATATATTGCAGAGCCCTACACCTTCTATCTGGAGAAGGGAAAAAATACCATCTCCCTTCAGGGAGAGAACGAGCCTGTAGTGCTTCGTTCCCTCCAGCTTCGGGGAGTGGAAAAGAGGCCTTCCTATCAGGAATACCTGGCACTGCAGCCGGAGGAGGAAAGTACAGAGGAAGCTTCCCTGTATATGCAGAAGATCCAGGGAGAGGAATCCACTTACCGGTCAGAATCTTCTCTCTATGCCAAATATGACAGGTCCTCACCCACCACGGAGCCCAATTCCGTTACCAGGACCGTCCTGAATTATGTGGGCGGGGACGCCTGGAGAAGCAGCGGCCAGTGGATCGAATGGAACTTCACGGTTCCGGAGGACGGCTATTACAACATTATGATCAAGGGCAGGCAGAATTATTCCAGAGGAAATGTTTCCAGCCGTTCCATCTATATCGACGGGGAGATTCCCTTCCAGGAGCTGGCGGAGGTTTCCTACGAGTTTTCCAACGACTGGGAGTGCAAGGAGCTGGCGGATGCCGAAGGTGTTCCCTATGCCATTTATCTGAAGGAAGGGGAGCATACCCTCCGCATGGAGGCTACCCTGGGACGCATCGGGGCCATCCTGTCGCGGCTTTCGGATTCTACCTTCCGGCTGAACCAGATCTACCGGAAAATCCTGGTATATACCGGAGCCAACCCGGACCAGTACCGGGATTATCATATCGACACAACGTATCCGGAGATCATGAGGGCCATGGATTTGGAATCCAGACGGCTTTACAAGATCGTGGACGATATGGTGGAGCTTTCCGGGCAGAAGGCGGACAATATCGCCACAGCCCAGACCGTGGCAAAGCAGCTGGAGCGCTTTGGAAAAGAACCCAATAAGATCACCACCGAGTTTGTGACCTTCAAGGACAATATCACTGCTCTTGGGACCGCACAGCTGAATATGAGCGAGACCAAGCTGGATATCGATTACCTGGTGATCTCGGGAACCGGCGCAGAGCCGGAGAAGGACACGGCAAATCCCCTTTCCTTTGCGGCCCACGAGGCTGCCTCCTTCGGCGCTTCCTTTGTGGTGGATTACAACTCCGTGGGAGATGTGTACAGGGAGGGAGACGATATCGTAAAGGTCTGGGTCCTCACCGGACGGGACCAGGGAACCATCCTGAAGACCATGGTGGACGATACCTTTACCCAGGAAACCGGCATCAAGGTAAACGTGGAGGTGGTCGAGGCAGGCTCGCTGCTTACCGCCGTTCTTGCGGGAAGAGGGCCGAATGTAGTGCTCTCCGTCAGCGCGGACCAGCCGGTGAACTACGCGCTTCGAAACGCGGCGGAGGATATCACCCAGTTCCCGGGCTGGGAGGAAGTGCTTTCCCATTATTCGGAGAGCTCCTACGAGCAGTACCGTCTGGATGAACATATTTACGCCATTCCCGAGACGCAGACCTTCAATGTGATGTTTTACCGGAAGGATGTGCTGGAGGAACTGGGCCTTTCCATTCCCCAGACCTTCCAGGAGCTCATCGAGATGTTCCCCACGATCCAGGGAAACAACCTTTCCATCGGCATTCCCACCGCGGCAGGCAGCAGTACGTCCGCGGCAGCTACTACGGCGGTCATGTCCAATGTACCGGATCTTTCCCTTTACTTCGCCCTTCTGTTCCAGTATGGAGGGGATCTGTACAATGAAGAGGGAACCCGCACTACCGTGGACAACGAAGCCGGTATCCGGGCTTTCGATGATTATGTACGTTACTTTAACGATTACGGGATCCCGACGGTATATGATTTCGTCAGCCGGTTCCGTTCCGGAGAAATGCCCATCGGCATTTCCGCCTATTCCACATACAATACACTGATGGTTTCCGCGCCGGAGATCCGCGGCCTGTGGGACTTCACCCTGATCCCGGGAACCGGGAGGACGGCAGAGGACGGCAGCACATACATCGACCGGTCGGATTTCATCACCGGCTCCGCTACCATGATGATCTCCACAGAGGATCAGAAGATCCGGGAAAATGCCTGGGAATTCATGAAATGGTGGGCACAGCCGGATACCCAGGTGCGTTTCGGACGGGAGATCGAGGCTCTTCTGGGATCCTCTGCCCGGTACGCCACCGCCAACCGGGATGCCTTCTCGAAGCTTTCCTGGAGCGTGGATGATATCGCGGTGCTTGCGGCCCAGTGGGACCAGACCAGGGGAATCCGCGAGGTCCCGGGCGGTTACTATACGGGACGGCATATTTCCAATGCCATCCGGAGAGTCCTGAACAAGAAGGAGGATTCCCGGGAAACCATCATCGACTACTCCATCACCATCAACGAGGAGATCACCAAGAAGCGCAAAGAATTCGGCATGCCTGTCTATGGTGAGGAATGAGGAGCACGGAAATGAGAGAGTATATCAGAAAATACTTCGCCCTCCGGAAGCATAATACGAAGGTGGCGATCAAAAAGGCGAAACAGAGAAAGATGTGTTACCTTTTCCTGGCGCCCTACGCCATCCTTTTCGCCATGTTCTTTGTATTTCCGGTGGTGGCTTCGATCTACTACAGCTTCACCTATTATAATATCCTGGAGCCGCCCAGATTCATCGGCCTTCAGAATTATATCAGCCTGATCCTGGAGGATGATATTTTCCTCACCAGTATCAAGAACACCTTCATGATCGCCATCATCACAGGGCCGCTGGGATATATTCTGTCCTTCCTGTTTGCCTGGCTGATCAACGAGCTTCCCAGATGGATCCGTTCCATCGCCGTCATTGTATTCTACGCACCCTCCATCGCGGGAAACTGCTATGTGATCTTCTCCGTGTTCTTCCGGGGGGATGGCTATGGATACGTGAACGCGCTGCTGATGGATCTGGGCATCATCGATACGCCGAAGCTGTGGCTGATCGACCCGAAATATATGCTTCCCATCTGTATGCTGGTCATCCTGTGGATGAGCCTCGGAACCGGTTTCCTCTCCTTTGTGGCAGGTCTGCAGGGCGTGGATGCGTCCCAGTTCGAGGCGGGCTACATGGACGGGATCAGAAACCGCTGGCAGGAGCTCTGGTATATCACGCTCCCGAACATGAAGCCCATGCTGCTCTTCGGCGCCGTCATGGCCATTACCCAGGCCTTTAACGTATGCGACGTCACCATGGCTCTCTGCGGATATCCCAGCACGGACTACGCGGCGCGGACCATCGTCACTCATCTGTTCGACTATGGCTTTTCCCGTTTCGAGATGGGCTATGCCTGCGCCATCGCCACCATCCTGTTCCTTGTGATGATACTTTGCAATAAGGCGATCCAGGGCCTGTTAAGGAGGGTCGGAACTTGAAAAAGAAGAAAGAACCCAAAGAACAGGTTTATAAGAAGAAGCTGATCCAGAGAAGAAAACCGAACCGTTCGGTGGCGGGGGATATTGCCCTGTATGTATTCCTGATCCTGGTGGCCTTTGTCATGGCGTTCCCCATCATCTACGCGGTGAGCAGCGCCCTGAAGCCGCTGGACGAGCTGTTTCGCTTCCCGCCGACCATTTTTCCGAAGAATCCTACGCTGGACAACTTTTCCGACCTGTT
>JAFOJB010000424.1 GCA_017420455.1 Blautia sp. | reverse complement strand
TGAACCCCATGTCCTTCGACAGCGGGATCCGGCGCGTCACATGGGAACGCTTCCATCAGGCATATCTGGCCGGTATGGAGTTGGGGGCAGAGCGGATCGTTTTCCACAGTGGGATGATCCCGACCGTATATTACCTGGAAGGATGGGCAGAACGTATTGCGGATTTCTTTCTGGAGTTCCTGCAGGAACACCGGGACATCATGGTATGCATGGAGAATGTTCTGGACCGGGAGATCATTCCCTTTCTGGAAGTGGCAGAGAGTGTGACGCGGGAGAATTTCGGCATCTGCCTGGACATCGGCCATGCCCACTGTTATTCGGCCCATTCTGTCCTGGAGTGGGCAGAAGAGCTGCAACCATGGGTCCGGCATGTGCATCTCCATGACAATATGGGAGACAGAGATTCCCATCTTGCCCTCGGAGAAGGAAATATCCCGCTGGAATCTCTGCTTAAGGTGCTGGATACAGGTCCTGCGCCGGTTACCTGGACCATCGAATGCAGTACGAAGGAACAGGTCCGGAAGAGCCTGGAGATTCTGAAAAGCTGCCTGTGAGAAAAAGGAACCGTCCCCTTTTCTCTCTGGAATCATAGATTGAAGAATAGCGGGAATTCTGTTAAAATGGGCTGAGGTAGAAAAATCCATTTAATGATGACCACAGGGAGATTTCCCTGAGAAAGGAGAACATGAAGATGAAAATGAGAAAACTGGTTTCTGTACTTCTGGCGGCAGCCATGGTGATTTCTGTACCGGTTTCTGTCCTGGCGGAGGAAGCGCCGGCAGAGGAAGCCGCAGGCATCACCATCACAGATATGACCGGAAGAGAGATTACACTGGATGGCCCGGTGGAAAGAGTCGTCGCTCTTTCTGCTGCGGACTGTGAGGTTCTGTACGCGCTCGGTGCCGGGGACCTTCTGGTAGGAAGAGGCGAGTACTGCGATTATCCGGCAGAGGTTCTGGATATTCCTGCGGTACAGTCCGGAGCCGATACGAATATCGAGCAGATCATTGCCCTGGAGCCCCAGGTGCTTCTTATGAGCACCATGGCTCAGACAGAAGAGCAGATCGCAGCCCTCGAGGAGGCCGGTGTACATGTGGTAGTATCGGATGCCATGGATATTGAAGGAGTCTATACATCCATCTCTATCATCGGAGAACTCACGGGGAAAAATGAAGAGGCGGCAGCCCTTACGGAAAGCATGAAGGCTACGTTTGACGAAGTCGCAAAAGGCGCCGAAGAGCAGAAATCCGATGAGCCGAAGACCGTGTATTTCGAGGTTTCTCCGCTCGAGTACGGGCTCTGGACAGCAGGAACCGGTACCTTTATGAACGAGATCGCAGAGCTGATCGGCCTGAAGAACGCTTTTGACGATGTCGCAGGCTGGGGAGAAATCTCTGAGGAACAGGTTCTGGAAAGAAATCCGGATTATATCGTGACAATTTCCATGTACTTCGGCGAAGGCCCCACACCGGTGGAGGAAATCCTTTCCCGGACAGGCTGGGAGAATGTTACGGCTGTGCAGAATAAAGCGATCCTGAATCTGCAGGACAATGAGCTTTCCAGACCGGCTCCCAGGCTGGCAGACGGCGCGAAAATGCTGTATGATTTCGTCTATGGCGCTGCAGAGGAGAGCGAAAACGCAGCCTGAGTAAGGCGCAGGGTCTGTAAGGCGCATTCGCCTCACAGATTTTCCCTGGGTACCACAGAATGGACTGCGGCAAGAGGGAAAACAGGATCTGCCGGAAACCGCAGAGCGGACTGCGGCAGAAAGGAAGCAGGTCCACTTCTTACCGCTGCAGAGCGGACTGCAGCGCAGGAGAAAACAGGTTTGTCCCGCCGACGTAAAAACAGCCGGCGGCAGAGAGGCTGTCACGAAGGATGCCGGGGAAACACATATCAAAGCGTTTCCTTAAAGCATTCGTAAGGCAGCCTCTTTTTCAGGAACTGAGTATGAGACAAATGAAGAAATCTGAAAAAACAGTCACATCCAAAGAGGGATACGGGCTGGCGGTATATTTGCTGTTTACAGGAATCATGCTGCTTACAGGAATCCTGTGCGTTTGCGTGGGAAGTGTAAATGTGCCTGTATCTGATACACTGAAAATTATCGGAAATGCCATATTGAGGAGGCCTGCCGCCCCGGGGGCCGCCTCTTCCATTATTCTTTCCGTGCGTCTTCCGAGAGTACTGTGCGTCGCCCTGACCGGGGCCGCGCTTTCCGTGTGCGGCGGAGCCATGCAGGGACTTCTGAAGAATCCTCTGGCGGATGGTTCGACACTTGGCGTTTCCTCCGGGGCTTCACTGGGGGCAGCTGTAGCGATCGCGTTCGAAATCAGGCTTCCTTTTCTGCCTTTTTCCGCGACGATGGCCATGGCGATGCTTTTTGCCTTCCTGTCTCTGGTGGCGATCCTCAGTCTGGCCTATCGTCTGGACTGTTCTCTGTCCACGAATACGATCATACTGATCGGAATCATCTTTTCCATGTTTATTTCCAGCATTCTGTCATTGGTCATCACCTTTGCGGGAGATCATGTGAAAAGCATTACCTTCTGGACCATGGGATCCCTCGCCGGCAGCAGCTATGGGAACGCCCTGGTTCTTCTGGCAGCGCTGATCCTCTGCGCAGGAATCATTATCTGGCATGCCCGGGAGCTGAACGCTTTTGCCATCGGTGAGGATAACGCCCGGCATATCGGGGTAAATGTGCAGAGAGTACGGCTGGTGGTGCTGATCACGGTATCGGTTCTCATTGGAGTGTGTGTTTCTATCGGAGGCTCCATCGGTTTTGTAGGTCTTGTTACGCCGCATATTGTCCGGATGCTCACCGGCCCGAATCATAAGCGGCTTCTTCCCGGCGCCGTTTTCGCCGGAGCTACGTTCCTGATGCTGGCAGATCTGGCAGCCAGAGTGATCCTGCGTCCTCTGGAGCTGCCGATCGGAGTGGTGACCTCCTTCATCGGAGCTATCCTTTTTGTGTATATCTACTATCAGTCCAGAACTGTCTCCCGATAACAGCAGAGATCATGTTCATAGCGGGTTATGTAAATGATTTCTGCTGTGTACCATCGGACAAAAGACAGGCAATTCGGGACAGTTATTACTGTCTCAATCCTAAGGAGGAATGCGCCATGAAACTGCTGGAATGCACGGATGTATCCGTGCATTATAGAAACTACTATGTTCTGAAAAACGCCTCCTTCTCCCTGGAGGAAGGGCAGTGGCTGATGATCGTGGGGCCGAACGGAGCCGGGAAATCCACCATCGTGAACGCCATCTCCCAGGGCGTCGCCTACGATGGGAAGATCAGCTATCTGGGAAAGGATATCCGAAAATACCGTCCCATGGAGCTGGCGAAGAATATCGGCGTACTTGCGCAGAACCATTTTGTGGGGTATTCGTTTAAGGTGAAGGAAGTGGTGCGTCTGGGAAGATATGCCTATGCCAGAGGGTTTTTCCATGGGGATACCGGGGAGAGCGAGGAGCAGATCGAAAGAGCACTGGAGATGACAGGAATGGAAGCGCTGGCGGAGAAATCAGTGCTGGAATTATCCGGCGGAGAGCTGCAGAGGGTCTTTCTTGCCCAGCTTTTTGCCCAGAATCCCCGGATCCTGATCCTGGACGAGCCCACAAATCACCTGGACCTCGTCTACCAGCAGCAGACCTTCGCGCTTCTGGGAAACTGGCTGAAGGAGAAGGGCAGGGCCGTCATCTCCGTGGTGCACGACCTGAGCCTGGCAAAAGCCTATGGAACGGACGGGATCCTTCTGAAAGACGGACAGGTAACGGCAAAGGGGAAGATAGAAGAGGTTTTTGCTCCTGCCAATCTGGAATACGCTTTCTCCACGGACGTCCACGGCTGGATGAGAAAAATGCTCCGGCAGTGGGAATAAAGTATTACATTTCACGGCCTCGCCGGCTGCGAACACAGGGGGACGGGGGACACAGGGGGACGGTCCTTTTGTGTTCAAATAACACAAA
Source organism: Blautia sp. (assembly GCA_017420455.1). GTDB lineage: Bacteria > Bacillota > Clostridia > Lachnospirales > Lachnospiraceae > Blautia_A. Next base: position 2,011 of record JAFOJB010000424.1, on the reverse strand, counting down.
AGGACCGTCCCCCTGTGTCCCCGATAACCTCTTTTGCAGATTACAGAATTCATCTCCCGGAATGTTATAGTGAAACCATCATGACAGGGCTGGTGAGAAGCTGTGCCGCGGACAGTTCCCAGGACCCGGATACCCCGAAAACAAAGGTACAGGGCAGCGTCTGCTGCAAAGGAGGAAGAAATGAAAGGTTTATTCAGAAAAACAGTTGTTTTTTTTCTTGCGGCAATCATGGTCCTGCAAGGAGTTACACCGGTCTTTGCAGAGGATTCCCCGCTGAAAAGGCTGGCAAGGGAGAAACAGAAAAAAGTTCATTACGCAAAGGACTATCAGGAAATCTATGATTCTCTGAAAACAGTCACCCATTATTATCCATATGTGGATTATGCGATGGAAGATGTTCTGGAGTATGAAACAGACGGCGCAATGTATGCGGCAGAAGAGTCCGCCATGGGAGATACCGCGGCAATGCCTCAGGCATCCGCCAGCGCAAAGGAGGATTCCGTGCCGGCCGCAGAAACCGCAGAGTCCGGCTACTCAGAGACCAATACCCGGGATCAGTCTGTGGATGAAGCAGATATCGTGAAAACCGATGGACAGTATATTTATTCGGTACAGAACAATGACCGGCTGGTGATCGTGAAGGCAGATGGGGGAGACCTCACCGAGATTTCCAGCACCAGTCTGAAAGCGGACGGCAGGGTCTATTCGCGTTCCGTGCAGGATTTTTATCTGGACGGGGACCGGCTTCTTCTGGTGAGCAGCGACATGATCCATAATGAAAAGGAAACCAAAGCGGTTTACCGGTATACGAGCGCTTATACCTCTCTTTATACCTATGATATTTCCGACCGATCCAGGCCTGTGCTTCTGGGAACAGTGTACCAGGAGGGGGATTATATGGAATCCAGGAAAAAGGATGGGATTGTCTATCTTTTCTCCGAGTATTATCCGGATATCGAATTGACGATGGAGGACAGCTCCTTTATCCCGACGGTAAACGGAGAAGAGATTCCCGCCAATCAGATGGCGATTCCCGCAGTCGTAAACGACAGTGAACTCCTGGTGGTTTCTTCCGTAAACATGGAGGACCCTGAAAATGTCATTGATACAGACGTTCTTGTTTCCGGAGGAAACAGCCTGTATGTCAGCGGGAATTCCATCTACTCCCTGAATGCGGACTGGAACAGGGACCGCACCGAGATCGTCCGTCAGGATTATAAGGACGGGGAGATCGAGTGCAGGTATTCCTGCTTTGTGAAGGGAAGCGTGAAAGATTCCTTCTGTATTGACGAGTACAATGGATACCTCAGAGTGCTGTCAAACTATTATCAGTCTTCCGACGGGCTCATTACCATGATCATGGAAGAAGTGTTCGGGTATTACGACGGATATACCAGAAAGAATGCCCTGACCATATTCGACAGTGAACTGCAGCAGGTAGGAGCCATCAATGGGATTGCCAGGAACGAACAGCTCAAATCCGCCCGGTTTACCGGAGATACTGCCTATTTTGTGACATTCCGCAATACGGATCCTTTATTCTCCGTAGACCTTTCAGATCCGAAAAAACCGAAGATCAAAGGGGAGCTGGTCGTCAGCGGTTTTTCCACCTATATGCATCCCTACGGGAATGGAAGGATGGTGGGGTTCGGCTATGAAGCGGATGTAAATTACGGCGGCATCACGGGGCTGAAGATTTCTCTTTTTGACACCTCTGTCATGGAAGACATGAAGGAGCTTTCCAGAGCCGTTCTGCCGGGAGTCACATACTGCCCGGCCATCGAGAACTATAAATCCGTTTTCGCGGCTCCGGAGAAAAACCTTCTGGGATTTTTCTGTGATAACAGATATTTCCTTTATTCTCTGACAGATCAGGAGATCGAAAGATCCATGATCTATGATTTCTATCAGGATGAGCTGCAGGACAACAGCTATTCCAACCTTGTAAGAGGATTATATATCGGGGAGTATTTCTATATAGTGGGAAGTGGATACATTATTTCCTTCTCGC
>JAFOJB010000423.1 GCA_017420455.1 Blautia sp. | reverse complement strand
CATGTGAGGTCTCTCTGCGCCATCACCAATCCTTCTACGAATTCCTACAAGAGGCTGATTCCCGGGTTTGAGGCGCCGGTGACCATCGGCTACGCCATGAGCAACCGCAGCGCGGTGATCCGCATTCCGGCTTACGCCAAGTCCCCGGAGAGCAAACGCTTTGAGCTTCGGAACCCGGACGCTACCTGCAATCCCTACTACGCCTATGCGGCCATCCTGATGGCGGGGCTTGACGGAGTCAGAAACCGGATCGATCCCCACGAAATGGGCTGGGGACCGTACGATTTCAACCTGTATACCCTGTCGGAGGAGGAAAAGGCCAGGCTTACCGGTCTTCCGGCGTCCTACGAGGAAGCGCTCTCGGAACTGGAGAAGGATCACGCCTATCTCACAGAGGGAGGCGTTTTCCCGGAGAGGCTGATCAGCCAGCTGATCGCCCGGGGCAGGAAAGGTGCATCGGCTGTTTCGAAGCTTCCCCATCCGGCGGAATTCGCGATGTATTATGATCTTTGATCTCTGCTGACAACAACAGGCCGGGGCCGGGTATCTTCCTGAGAAGGTACCCGGCCCCGGCCTGATATTTTTACTATGTAAATGATCTTTGCTGTGTGCTGTCGGACAAAAAGACAGGTAATTCGACACAGTCATTTCTGGATCATCCCTTACGGAAATGCATCTGAAGGATCGCCATGGCCAGTGTTTTATGGAATATCAAGCTCCGGCGCTTCATCCAGATGCTCTGAAACGTATTTTCCGTTCTTTTTCCGCTGTTTTACACATTCTGTCAGCAGGTATTCGATCTGTCCGTTTACCGAGCGGAAATCGTCCTCTGCCCAGGCGGCGATATCGTTGTACAGCTTTTCGGACAGACGAAGAGGAACCTGCTTTTTCTTCCCTTCTCCCATCTCAGTAGAGACTTCCTGTATTGACAATAGGCTGGGTGTCGTGGTTTCCGCAGAGGACGACCAGTAAATTGGATACCATCGCCGCTTTTCTTTCTTCATCCAGCTCTACAACCTTGTTTTCGGAAAGCCGGTCGAGCGCCATTTCCACCATCCCGACAGCGCCGTCGACGATCATCTTTCTGGCGTCTATGATGGCGGAAGCCTGCTGCCTCTGGAGCATGACGGCGGCAATCTCCGGTGCGTAGGCCAGATAGGTGATCCTGGCTTCCATGATGGTAAGGCCGGCTTCGTCTACCTTGCTCTGGATTTCTTCCCTGATCCGCCGGGCAACCACCTCGCTGGAACCGCGAAGGCTGCCGTCATCTGCGATACCATCCCCGGTAGTATCCACATTCTGTGCGACATCATAGGGATAGAGGCGGACGATATTGCGAAGCGCGCTGTCGCACTGAAGGGAAAGATATTCTTTATAATTGTCTACATGGAATACAGCCTTTGCCGTATCCGTCACCTTCCACATAACGGCAATACCGATCTCTACCGGATTTCCCAGACAGTCGTTGATTTTCTGACGGTTGTTATTGAGGGTCATGATCTTCAGAGAGATCTTGTTTCCGCCCGCCTCCATGGAGGCGGTGTTCTGCACGCTTTTACTCCCCGGAGCCGCCACATCTCCGCTCTGGTTGAGCTTTGTATGTGCCGCAGGGTTCACGCTGGAGCAGAAGGGGTTGACAAAATAAAAGCCTTCTTCCTTTAAGGTGCCGATATATTTGCCGAAAAGGGTGAGTACAAGAGCTTCCTGCGGTTTTAAAACCTTCAGCCCCGGGAGAGGAAGCCAGCCGATGGCCAGGATGATGATCCCCAGAACCAGCAGGACAGGGGAGCCGCCATGGTCGACAAGGATGCCGCCCCGTACCGTCATGAAGGTGCCGAGCGCATATAATGCAAGTACACAGAGTAATACTGCCAGACCGTTCTTTTTTCCTTCCAATACTTTTTCTGTCATGATTTTTTCCTCCACATAAAATATCCAGGGAAGCGCATTGAGCGGCGTTTCCCGATGAAGATGCCGCGAGATCGCAGAATACCGGAGACAGGAAGACAGATCCTGGATCATGGATGTCTTTCAGTTCTCTTTGATGCTATTATAATATCAAAATGATATCAATCTGTCAACGACTTTTTTAATTACTGTCCAGTCCTGGTCCGGCCAGGGGCTGAACAGCAATTATTACCATTTTTGTATCGATAACCGTCGCGGTTTTGTTTGAAAAGTCAAAAAAATATGGTATACTACGGATTGTATCATGAATAATAACAGCGATTCAGAAACTGGAGGTTCTCATATTTCTGGAAGCCCGTTCTTCCGGCTGCACAGGAAAAACGTAAAACAGAGAGGAAAAAGCTATGAACAACAGAACAGAAAAGGGAAGCCGGCAAAGAAGGGTACTGTCAATTCTGCTGACCCTCTGCCTTCTTCTTACAATGGTGCCGCCTGTAAAGGCAGCGTCTGACGAAGGAAACGAAATTGTCGGCCAGCTGAAGATCCTGGCCCGCTACAACGATTCCATGCAGTTTTATGACGGGCATGTCTACCTTCTCTTCACTTCCTATAAGGATGGAGTCGAGATCCGGATAGACGATCTCTACCGTGGATATGAGATTTCAGATCAGTATTATCAGGAGATGGCGGCCGACATTGCCAATGGTTCCAACCATACCGGGTCGGATGCGGACAGACTCTTTACCCTCCGGGACGATATGAAGAGTGTGACACTGAACCGCGGCCAGGTCGTGACCATCGGTATGTACCGGGGGTTTGACCTGACGGTGCCGCAGGCAGCGCTGGGCTCCATCATGAACAGCACCCTGGTAACTGCCGCCGCCGGTTCCGAGGACGCCATGAAGACCTCTGTTGTGCTGGCGTTTTTCGGTTATCTGAAGAACGACAGGCTGACATTAGACAACCTGCCTGCTTTCGAGATGCTGGCCGACCTTCAGGCAAAGGGCGTGGACATCAATCTCCTGCTGGATGGTACCGTGGAGGGCGGTGTCTGCTTCAACCGTGAGCTGTACAACCAGAAGCTGGAATATGATCAGTATGAGAATGTCACCTTCGCCCTGGATATCACCCAGGCCCAGCTGGACCGGATGCAGAGGGCCCTTCAGGGCAATCTGAACAGGTTCTCCATTTTGAAAAACAGCTGCGCCACCGTAGCCCTCCGGGGCTGGAACGCTGCCGTGGGCATCGATGAAAACGGACAGAAAACCGGGTATTATCTGGAGCCTTCCGGTGAAGGGATCTTTGCCTATATCGATGCGCCGAAAACGGTAAAGGACGAACTGAGCAGACTGCCGGGAAGCTGGCTGAACAACGCTTCCGGAGTGCAGGAGCCGGGAGCCGGGTATCAGGACGATACCGGATGGGTGTATGTCAGCGGCCCGAAGAAACTGGAAGGAGAGATTCTGGCGGCAGGCGCAGCCGCAGGTCCGGATCTGCTTACGGGCGAAAGCACTGAGACGGAAGGACCGGTGGGACGGTTTACGATCTCGGCCAGAGGGAGCAGAGAAGGCGAACTGGTAGCGCACGGAATGATCACGTTTATTCCTTATCATGACATCGACCTGGAGGTCAGCTATTATGATTACTATAAGCCCACCCAGGACTATATCAGGCTGATGGAGGATTATGAGGATCATCCCGAAAACTATCCTGCGGATCCCGTATACTACAGCGAGGAGCTGGACCTTGGCTACAGGGAGGCTTATTTTGAGCAGAAACACAACGGTGCGTATTCCGCTCCGGAAGTGATCCACCTGAACGCCGGGGAGGGGATTACCATATCCAACTATGGATATGAAGAAAACAATCTTTATACTGTGATGAAGGCGATCAAAAACGGGCGGATCATGGAAAACCCCGCAGCCCAGGCTCTGGTCGGCCAGATGCAGATCTACGCTGATGGCGGAGAGATCGACGGCCCGCTGGCTTTCGACTGCCTGGTCGCCGTGATCTGCCAGATGGTTCAGGAAGGCATGGCCGGAAGAAGCAATCCTGCAGATGGAGATTCGGGAGGCGGTATGGTCATCAACAAGGAGGTCTTCAATCAGTTCCGGAGAAACGATAACCAGCTGCCGAACTATTTCTATACTGTGGAGCTTACGGAGGAGGAGCTGGCTGCCTTCAGAGCATGCCTTGCAGATCCCGGCAACAATTATTATGGACTTTTCTCCAGAAACTGCGCTTCGGGCGTGGTAGATATCTGGAATACCACCCTTTCCGGAAGACCGGGCCTGCATATTTCCAGCAACTTTACCAAAGTGACAATAGAGCCGGAATCCCTGTATTTTGAACTGGGGATACTGAGCAAGCTGACAGAGGAGTTCAGCGGTACCGGTGAAGGAAGCGGGGAGGACTGGACGCCGAGGATCGCTCCCGCGTACAGACGTGACCTCCAGGTGACGCCTCCGCAGGCACTTCCGCTGGTCTATACCGGAAACAGACAGGAGCTGCTGACAGCCGGTTCGGCAGAGCATGGCACCATGTACTATGCTCTGGGAGAGAACGCGGATACCGTTCCGGCAGAGGAGCTCTATTCCACATCCATTCCCGCCGGAACGGACGCCGGAACATATTATGTCTGGTATAAAGCCGTGGGAGACACGAAGTACAGGGATACAGAGCCGGCCTGCGTTACCGTCTCCATCGGGAAAAAGACCGCAGCGGTCACGGCAAAGGCACAGACGGTCAGAGCGGGAAGAAACATTGAAACAGGCGTAGACCAGGCAGTCCTTACCGAGGCGGCAGATGGGCATGCCCTTATGGCGGTTACACTGACGGCGGAGGATTCCGCGATCACGCCCAGCGCGGCAAGGATCGAGGACGCAGACGGAAAAGATGTCACAGCCAATTATGAGATCCTGTATACGGCAGGAGAGCTGCAGATCGGAAGCGCGGTTCAGTTTACCGTCACGTTTAAGGTGCTGAACGGCGCATGGGACGATGGAAGTACCGAGGATGCGGCTGTTGTTCTGAGCGGTATGGCCGGAGATGCACTGAAGCTTACAGCGGAACAGATTCCGGCGGCAGGGAGCAGACCCGATACCGGCTTCATGGCCGGGAGCTGGGACAGAGTTCCGGATACAGACGCCTCGATCCCGGGAGATGTGACCTATACATACATCTACGCGCGGAAGGGTACAGCATTTGTTGCAGCCGTGCCTGCGGCCAGAACACTGCGCCATGACGGCTCTCTGCAGGAGCTTGTGAGCGCGGGAGAAGCTGTCAATGGAGAGATGCAGTATGCCCTTGGAGGCGCTGACGGCCCCACAGAGGAGTTCAGCACATCCATACCGGCCGCAGCGGACGCGGGAATCTACTACGTATGGTATAAAGCAGCCGGCAATGACACCTGCATGGATTCCGTGCCGCAGAAGCTGATCGTCGTAATACAGGACGCTTCGCCGGAAGGCATCAACGCGCCGCAGTCGCAGGATCTGGTTTACAACGGACAGGAGCAGGAGGCTGTAACCGCAGGAAGTTCGGAGTACGGAAAGATCCTTTATGCAATCAGCACGGATCCCGACGCGGTTCCCGCAGATGAGGAATACTCTGAAACCATCCCGACAGTAAAGGATGCAGGAGTGTATTACGTATTCTATAAAACAGTGGAAAACGAGAATCCGTGATGAGACCGGGGCAGGATAAGAAAGGATGAGAAAACGATGATAAAATGGAAAAATACATTTGCAGTCCTGCTGGCAGCTGCTCTGGTTCTGCCGGGAGCAGCCGCAGTCCGGGGCTCGGCTCTTTCGGACGGAGAAGGGTATGAAGAGCTTCTGGGTACAGAAGAAGCTCCCGGAATCATCAATGAAACCGGAGCTGCTGATGTGCTTTCTGAAACCGGGGCAGACGGCGTAACAGTGGGGACAGAAACAGCTGAACAAACAGGAGAAACAGAAACATCTGGACAAACAGAGGAAACAGACACGGCCGGAGAAACGCAGGAGCCCGGAGCAGGTGAAATCACGGTTGAGACGGAAGCTGGCGGAAATACGGAAACAGAAGGACTGGGAGATGAGCTTCTTTCTGCCTTCGAAGATGAGAACGCCGAAGAAACTGCGGCAGAAGAGATCCTTCTGCATTCCGGCGAGCTCCTGACAGCGGATGCAGGACTTTCAGAAGACGGCGTACTGCCGGAAGGCGGTATTTCTCTGGACGCAGGCCTGTCCGGAAGGCTGACCATAGTCGTGCAGAAGAGACCGGTGTCGGTAACGGCAATGGACCAGACGACGGCATTGAACGGGGCAGTGCAGACAGGACCGGAGTATGCGGTCCTGGAAGGTGCTGTGGAAGGTCATACCCTTGCGGAGATATCTCTGACAGCGGATCCTGCAGCCTATGCAGGAACCTTCAGAGAAAGCATTACACCGTCCGGAGCGAAGATCGTGGATGAGAACGGCCAGGACGTGACGGAGAACTATGCGGTCACGTATGTGAAAGGAAGCCTTACCGTAGAAAAGGGAAGCATTTCCTTTGTGCCGCCCACAGCAAAGGATCTGACCGCCGACGGAACCGATATGGAGCTTGTAGAAGGCGGATACGCAGACGGCGGGTTCCTGTACTATGCGCTGGGCAGCAACGAACTGGAAGAACCGGCACCGGATCAGTACAGCCCCTATGTTCCTGAAGCAGCCGCTCCCGGAACCTATTATGTATGGTGCAAGGCCGTTGGCGATGCGAGCCACGAGGACAGTGCTGCTGTCTGTGTCACGGCAACCGTGAAAATTTCCGTTCCCAAAACGGTTATCACAGGGCTCTTTGACGCCGGCTCCGGAAATCTCCGTTTCTACTGGAGATCTCTGGGAGACCAGGTAGATGGTTACCAGATCCGCTGGTCTCTTACCAGGGATATGAGCGCCAAAGTAAAGACAGCTTCCTATACAGGGAAGAACAGGGCGACCCGGCCGGGCCTGCTCCTCGGACAGACCTACTACTGCAACGTACGGACCTACAAATATGTGGACGGCGTGAAACAGTACTCCATCTGGAGCGGTACAAAGCAGATCGTGCTGAAGAGGACGCTGCCGGCTCCGCGCCTTGTCTCTGCACAGTCCGGAAACGGGGGACTGAGAACAGAGTGGGATACGGCGGAAGGTGTGGACGGATACCAGATCCAGTATTGTGAAGATCCTTCCTTCCATGGAGCGAAGAGCGCTTCTGTGAAGAATCCGCTGAAGAGCGCCTTTACAAAGAAGAATCTTTCGGGCGGGACAACCTGGTATGTACGGGTAAGATCCTATAAACGCCTGGAAGGCGACGGCAGAAGATACTACTCCGCATGGAGTGAAGTGTATACGGTAGAAATGTAAGGATTGATCCAGAAATAACAGTACCGAATTGCCTGTCTTTTGTCCGATGGCACGCAGCAAAAATCATTTACATAGCAACCTGGAATTGACTATGACATAAAAAAAGAAGGACCTCCGGCTTCACGCCAGAGGTCCTTCTTTTTATATCAGGCCGCAAGGGTACGCCATGCCTGCGTGGGCGAATACCTCACGACAAACGGTCATCGACAGCTTGCCGCGAGGAATCTGAATTACCGGTATTCCGTCATCGGCAGCCAGTAGTTTGCCTGGTAAATGTCGGTAAGGCGGGCGGTGTAGAGCATGCGGTCACCGCCGGTGATCTGCATGTTGACGAGGGGAAGGTCTGCGTCGTCCGGCACGATAAAGGGATCTCCCAGCTGATACTGGGCTTCAAAGGTACCGTCATAGGTGAAATAATCGCAGACCGGCTGGATGATATCTCCTGCCTCCAGTTCGCGGAATCCCCGCCCCTGCACATCGGTGGCAAGGACATCCTTCGCCCCAAGAACTGAGTCTGTACCGGTTTCCTCGTTAAATTCCAGGATCAGGTTCACACGTTCCCCGTTCAGGAGCACGGGGGTAAATTTCGTCGTGATATACAGTCCGTTGTCATCCACGTCCTCGTCGCTGACGGGATACAGGGCAACCGGCTGACCGCAGAGGGTGAGCCAGGTACCGTTCCAGGCATCGATCAGGTCTCCGTCGTCATTATACTCGATGACATTATCAAGACCCAGGTCGATGTAGCCTTCTCCGTCATCGACGAACACATTCAGTTCGACATCTGTGATCTGCTCCCACATATCCTCGCTGAGCTCCAGAACCGGCTGCCCGTCCTTCTGGCTCAGTTCAAGAGTCTGAGAGCCGACGATGGCACGGCTGAAAAGCATCTGGGCGGCAGCCTCCAGCAGGGAGGAGACGGAAGAATCCGCATTATCATATCCGGAATTTCCGTAGATGGAGGAATAATCATTGATCCCATAGCAGGAACCACTGGTGGACTGGTATCCCCCGGTCAGAAGATCCAGAAGTCCGGATGACGTACTGCCATAAGAACCGCCGGTTCCGTAGGAATTTCCTCCGTAGGAACTGCTGCCATAGGAATTTCCTCCGTAGGAACTGCTGCCATAGGAATTTCCTCCGTAGGAACTGCTGCCATAGGAATTTCCTCCGTAGGAACTGCTGCCAT
>JAFOJB010000422.1 GCA_017420455.1 Blautia sp. | reverse complement strand
TGCGTTTTTCCGTTGATTTCATCCGGATATTCGCAGGCAAAACGCATCCCGATGGATTCCGCCGTCCGGAAAGAAGGCTCATTGGTGTATTTGCAGTTGGTAAAGTAAACTGACTGCAGATGGTTATCCCCATTATACCCTTTACAGAAATAGATTAAACGGGTAAAATGGGTATAAGCAATTGCAGGGGGATGATCCATGACCATAGAAAGCATCTACAACCAGATCGCGAAAATAGAAAGAGAAATAGCTGTCCTGCCGGAGGGAAGCATTACAAAAAAGAAGATCAGGGGCAAGGACTACTATTATCAACGCATAACCCGTGGCGGTAAGAGAATTGAGGGCTATGTGAGCTTTGAACAGGTTCCGGATCTTAAAGAAAAGATCGAAAAGAGACGGGCGCTCGAGAAAAAACTGAAGGAACTTAGGCAGACGCTGCCAAAAGAAGAGCAAGACGCAGGCAGGATCGGGGTAAAAGAGCCTGGTTTTAAAACGAAGGTGAGGTCAGGGCGACAGCTGGAATCGCGGATCGCAATCACCAGAAAGTATAAGAAAAGAAGACAGAGATTGATAACTGCAGTTACGATTTTGACAGTTTTGCTGGCAATTGTGGCAGTTATCATGATCTGTATCAGTCTGAGAAAAAATGCGGGCACAGATGCTGCGAGTGCTTCACCAGAGCATTCTGCTGTGACAGCGACAGGAGAAACCAGGATTCCTTCGGAAGATTTTACTGCTGCGTCTGGTACCGTGGATGCAGCCGGGGCGAAAAGCAGCGGCGCCCGCGAAATTATTCTGAGCAGTGTGGATGATGAAGGCATCACAACGGATAACATTCCCCTTGTAGGGAATTGGGGGGATCTGGGCTATCACGTCAATGTGGACAGAACAGATTCTTCCAATGTTATTATAATAGGGGACAGCCGTATTGTAGCTGTAAGTGCGGAAGCCGGCTGTGTTTCATATAATGCAACTGTCGGCGCACATTACTTGTACCAGCAGGAGTGGGCAGACCACGAGCCGCCTATGATTATCCCATACGGAATGGAGCAGCGGGACGAATATTATGGACAGATGGCCTCGCTTGTCCGGAAGTGTATGGAAATGCATGATTCATGCATGATCGTTATTGTTTCAAGCGTGAATGACCTGGATTATTGGAACTGGTGTGAAGCAGAAACAAGCCGTATGATGGAACTTGGAAATATGCTGAAAGAAGAAGGAACATCCGGCGGAAACAGCCCGGAGCTGTATTATATGGGAATGGTCCCCCTGGAAGGGGAATTCGAGGTCAAAAAGCAGGGCTCCTCTACTGCGGATTTCAATGATTACCTTAAAGAAAAACTGAGTGTCCAGGGGGATGGCACATATATCGGGATCAGCGATATTTCTGCCTGGGATGGTTTATATACCGGTGATGGGACTCATTTCAAACCAGAAGGAAACCGCCAGCTGTTTGAGCTGATCATATCCGCAGTCAAGTCTGGCGAATCATCGAAGAGTGCGTGAGATTGTGATAAGCGTGGGCTTTGTACGGCCTTTTTCAGAGATAATTTGTCTGATGACTGGTATTACGGATGCATTTGAGGGACCACGAAAATTCTTGAACACAAACAGGTCCGATTTTACGGCGCTCTTCAGAGATGGAGGGCGTCTTTTTTCTGGACGGGTACAGGAAGGCAAGGGCGGAAAGCCTGAAGATTATGAATTGTACCTCATATGGTAAGGCATCTCACTTCACCTGCGCAAAGTTTGCATCCTCCTCTCGTATGTGTTATTATAATGATGTAACATATGAAGAAACAAAAACAACCTTATAAGTCTTTAATATGGAAAACAACGGAGGTGAGACGGAAGATCGGCCATATAGAATCCGGACTTCTCCCTGGAGAAACCTGCCGCAGTGCAGGGCTTTCTGGTATATTGACGGCGTCAGAAGATACTTCTCCGGATGGAGCGAGGTACGCGCAGCGGAACTGTAAGTAAACAGAGACGATAAAAAGAGGATTTTCAGAAAGGGATTCAAGATGAAAAAAATCATATGTGCATTACTGACAGCAATCCTTATTCTGCAGGCAGGTATGGGGCTTGTATATGCAGATACCGCAAATAGTGTAAAACAGACGGAGAGCATCGAGGTATTAAAGATAGAGATCGTCGCTCCGGGAAATTTGCTGATACAGGGCAATCGGATTGCCCTGCAGAATGGCCAGTACAGCTATAAGCTTCTTCTGAGATCAACAGGAGAGCTGACCTTCGATAATGATCTGAAAATCTATTATCAGGGAGTCGATGGCATCTACAGGCTGCATTATGAGATCGATCCGACTGATCAGCACATCATGATCGTGACCGGCACCTTCAACAACCTCATGGCAGCCAGTCCCCTGCTGGAAAGCATCCGTTCCAATATCAGCGAGGATACTTACTTCTATCAGCTGGATTTAAAAACTCGTAATGGGTTCACTTTTACGAATACCCTTACGTTCAAATTTGATGGGAAGAAGTATGGTTATACCTTAAACTATGCCTATGATCTGCTGGCGGACAAAAATACGCTGCTGATCAACGGGATTTCCGGTTCCGGACAGATCTCGGAGCTGGCGGACCAGGTAACCGCGGCAATAGCCAGGAAACAATCGGGTGGGGATTCCACGGCAAAGGCAGCGCAAAGCACAAAGACGAATGTTCTGAAAAAGGCATCAAACTCGACAATTACAAAGGTCACAGGGGGGACGGGATCACTCACTGTAAACTGGACCCTTTCCTCCGGAGCCAATGGCTACAGAATTCAGTACTGCAAAAATAAAACCTTCCTGACCGGGACAAAATCCGTATATGTCCGGAGCGGCAGCAAGGGTACGGTGAAGATCAAAAACCTGCAGAAAAATCAAAGATATTATGTAAGGATCCGGCCATATAAAATCATATCCGGCATAGAGGTCTACTCCTCCTGGTCCGGGATCAAAAGCGCAAAGACGAAATAAGAGACCGGGCGGGTCTTCAGCATGCTTTGGTTCCTGCCATCAGATCCGTCTGATGGCAGTTTTTTAATGTTGTGATTGATCGTTGTATTGATCGTTATGGCATCTCTGATTCCCATCGTGCCGAAAAGCGAAAGGACCGTCAGAAGCAGCTCATCCAGAAAAGCCGAAAGCATTATGCCGAGAGCACAGAACAGGACGCCGATGATAGCCTCCCATAAAACTCTCTATGAGCAGTTGAATCATTGTTATCAGGGCTCCTTTCATTTTCAGTCTTCTTTCACTTTTATTATACTACGGCGATCTGAAAGCCGCAATTCCTTAATTTCCCCCTGCATTCCCACCGCATCATCCTTTGTTGATGTTCCCGGTCTCACCGGCCGGGGACTGCATGTGTTTTCAGACGGTGTCTGCCGGGAGATGAATCAGCCCATTCAAAAATAGTCTTGCAAAAGTATCTGTTTCTTGAGTATGATGGAGAGCGACAGCGAACAGATGTTTGATTCTTGACGAACAGTCTCATTTGGATATAATGGAAATTTCAGATGCGGTGAACGCTTTCTTCCCTAAGCAGCCGCAGGTGTCCCGGAATCAGAAACAGCCGGCGGAGAGAAAGGATACCTTCCGCTGCTGAAAAACAGGAGAAGCATATGACAAAGAAAGAAAAAACCCCCAGCTATGACGCCGCCAGCATCGCCGTCCTGGAAGGACTGGAGGCGGTCAGGAAACGGCCGGGTATGTATATAGGCAGTACCTCGAGAAAAGGTCTGAACCATCTGATCTACGAGATCGTCGACAACGCGGTGGATGAACATCTGGCAGGATTCTGCGGCAGGATCAGTGTGATCCTGGAGAAGGACGGATCCTGTACGGTGGACGACGACGGCCGCGGTATTCCGGTGGATATGCACGAAACAGGCGTTCCCGCGGAAAGACTGGTGTTCACTACCCTTCATGCAGGCGGGAAATTCGACAATAATGCATACAAGACCAGCGGCGGCCTTCACGGGGTAGGCTCCTCCGTGGTAAACGCCCTCTCAGAATACCTGGACATCCAGATCCGCAGGAATGGTCAGGTTCACCATGACCGTTACCAGAGAGGAATCCCCGTGCTGGAACTGGAAAACGGTCTCCTGCCGGTCATAGGGAAAACAAAAGCGACCGGAACGAGGGTGAATTTCCTGCCCGATGCGGAGATCTTTGAGAAGACAAGGTTTTCCGCCACAGAAGTCAAAAGCCGTCTGCATGAGACAGCCTATCTGAATCCGGCTCTTACCATTCATTTTGAAGATCTCAGAGACGAAGAGACGGAAATACTGGATTTTCATGAACCGGAAGGGATCGTAGGATATATCCGGGATCTGAACCAGAATTCGGAAGCCCTCCATGAGCCCGTATTCCTTAAGGGAGAATCCGAAGGAATTCAGGTGGAAGCGGCTTTTCAGTTCGTCAACGAATTCCGGGAGAACGTGCTGGGCTTCTGCAATAACATCTACAATGCAGAAGGCGGCACCCATCTGACCGGTTTCAAGACCACCTTTACAGCCGTCATGAACAACTACGCCAGAGAAATCGGCGTCCTGAAGGAAAAGGACGCGAATTTCACCGGAGCGGATATCCGGAACGGCATGACAGCCGTAATTTCCATAAAACACCCGGATCCCCGTTTTGAAGGTCAGACCAAAACAAAACTGGATAATCCGGACGCCGCCAGGGCTGTCTCCAAGGTGATGGGAGAACAGCTGGTTCTGTACTTCGACAGAAACCTGGAAACCCTGAAATCGGTTCTTTCCTGTGCGGAGAAGGCTGCAAAGATCCGGAAGACGGAGGAGAAGGCGAAAACGAACCTTCTTACAAAGCAGAAATACTCCTTCGATTCCAATGGAAAGCTCGCCAACTGCGAAAAAAAGGATCCCTCCCAGTGCGAAATCTTTATCGTAGAGGGAGATTCCGCCGGCGGCTCTGCCAAAACCGCCCGGGACAGAAACTACCAGGCCATCCTTCCCATCCGGGGAAAGATCCTGAATGTAGAGAAAGCCACCATCGACAAGGTTCTGGCCAACGCGGAGATCAAGACCATGATCAATGCCTTTGGCTGCGGCTTTTCAGAAGGGTATGGGAATGATTTTGATATTTCCAGGCTGCGTTACGACAAGATCGTCATCATGGCAGATGCGGATGTGGACGGCGCTCATATTTCGACATTGCTCCTGACGCTTTTCTACCGGTTCATGCCGGAGCTGATCTACGAAGGCCATGTCTATATCGCCATGCCGCCGCTTTACAAGGTCATGCCGAAGAAAGGCGCCGAGGAATATCTGTATGACGACAAGGCTCTGGAAAAATACCGGAAGGCGCACAAGGCCGGAAGCTTTACACTGCAGAGATATAAAGGTCTTGGAGAGATGGACGCGGACCAGCTCTGGGAAACGACCCTGAATCCGGAGACCCGCCGCATGAAACGGGTGGAGATCGAGGATGCACGGCTGGCCTCCAGCGTGACGGAAATTCGGATGGGCAGCGATGTGCCTCCCAGAAAGACCTTCATCTACGAGCACGCCAGGGACGCAGAGCTCGATATATGAGCCGGCAGACTGCCCTGGTAATATAAAGGGCAAGAAGAGCCGGAGCGCCGAAAAGGCGCTGCAGATGCGGCTGGAATAACCCGGGAGAAGAAGAGGAAAGAAGATTTATGGAAACAAAGCAGGATAATATCATTCAAACAGACTATGCGGAGGTGATGCAGAAATCCTATATCGATTATGCTATGAGCGTCATCATCGCCAGAGCGCTGCCGGATGTCCGGGACGGGCTGAAGCCGGTGCAGCGGAGGACTCTGTATGATATGTATGAGCTTGGGATCCGCTATGATCATCCCTACAGAAAATGTGCCAGGATCGTAGGGGATACCATGGGTAAATATCATCCCCACGGGGACAGCTCCATTTACGAAGCCCTGGTGGTAATGGCCCAGGATTTCAAAAAGGGTGCCACTCTTGTGGACGGCCATGGGAACTTCGGCTCGATCGAAGGAGACGGAGCCGCGGCCATGCGTTATACCGAGGCGAGGCTGGAAAGACTGACGCAGGAGGTCTTTCTGGCGGATCTTGACAAGAACGTGGTGGATTTTCTTCCGAACTTCGATGAGACAGAGAAGGAGCCGGAGGTGCTGCCGGTCCGGATCCCGAACCTTCTGGTGAACGGGGCCGAGGGAATCGCCGTAGGTATGGCCACAAGCATTCCCACCCATAACCTGGGAGAAGTGGTGGATGCCGTGAAGGCTTATATGCGGGATAATACCATCAGCGTAAAAGGCCTGATGCGGTATCTGAAAGGACCGGATTTTCCCACAGGCGGCATCGTGGTGAACAAGGACGAGCTGCTGGAGATCTATGAGACCGGAGTGGGCAAGATCAGGCTGCGGGGGAAGGTGGAGGTGGAAAAGCAGAAGGGCGGAAAATCCCTCCTGGTCATCACTGAAATTCCTTACACCATGCTTGGGGCCAATATCGGAAAATTCCTGAACGATGTGGCGGCGCTGGTTGAAACAAAGAAGACCACCGATATCGTGGATATTTCCAACCAGTCCTCCAAGGAAGGGATCCGTATCGTTCTGGAGCTCCGGAAGGATGCGGATGTGGAAAACCTGAAGAACCTTCTGTATAAAAAGACCAGGCTTCAGGATACCTTCGGCGTAAACATGCTGGCCGTTGCAGACGGAAGGCCCGAGACTCTGAGCCTGAAGAAGATCATCGAGTATCATGTGGATTTTCTGTTTGAGCTCTGTACCCGGAAATACCAGACCCTTCTTGCGAAGGAACAGGAGAAGAAGGAGATTCAGGAGGGACTTATCAGGGCAGTCGATGTGATCGACCTGATCATTGAGATCCTCCGCGGCAGCAAGAACAGAGAGCAGGTAAAGAAGTGCCTGGTATCCGGTATTACCGAGGGAATCCGTTTCAGGACCAAGGCCAGTGAGAAGGCGGCTTCGAAGCTGAATTTCACGGAAAAGCAGGCAGACGCCATCCTGGACATGCGTCTGTACCGCCTGATCGGCCTGGAGATCCAGGCTCTCGAGGCAGAGTATGAGCAGACCATGAAGAATATCGCCTCCTATGAAGATATACTGAACAATTATGATTCCATGTCCGCCGTCATCATGAAGGACCTGGATCAGATCAGGCGCCAGTATGCGGTTCCCAGAAAGACTGTCATCGAAAACGCAGAGGAAGTGGTCTATGAGGAGAAGAAACCGGAGGAGCTTCCGGTATGCTTCCTGATGGACCGGTTCGGTTATATGAAGCTTCTGGATCTGTCTCAGTTCGAAAAGAACCGGGACGCCATTCTTTCCGATTACCGCACTGTATTTACCTGTATGAATACAGAGCGCATCTGTCTTTTTACGGATACCGGAAAGATGCACACGGTGAAGGCGGCGGATATTCCTCTGGTCAGGCTGAAGGATAAGGGAGTACCGGCCGACAACATCAGCAATTATGTCAGTTCCAGAGAACAGATCCTTTGTATCCTTCCCATGAGCCGGGTGGAGGAGAGCACCTTCTTTTTCGCCACAGAAAAGGCAATGCTGAAGCAGGTATCGGGCAGCGAGTTTGTGACAAAGATGAGGACCATTGTCTCTACAAAGCTCTCCGAGGGAGACCGGCTGGTCTGTGCCGATGTCTGCCAGGATATGGACCAGGTGGTTCTGGAAAGCAGGAACGGCTTCTTCCTCCGGTTCCTGAAAAACGAGATCCCTCTCCAGAAGAAGACCGCGGTCGGCGTGAGGGGAATGAAGCTCACCGGAGAAGATCTTCTGGCGGCGGCCTACCTTCTGGACAGCCGTCAGGAATGCGTGGTGACAAGGAAT
>JAFOJB010000041.1 GCA_017420455.1 Blautia sp. | reverse complement strand
TGTAAATACCTGTGCACTTGTTC
The DNA here is from genome assembly GCA_017420455.1 of Blautia sp. Classification (GTDB taxonomy): domain Bacteria; phylum Bacillota; class Clostridia; order Lachnospirales; family Lachnospiraceae; genus Blautia_A. The sequence goes on along the minus strand of JAFOJB010000041.1, from coordinate 6,284 downwards.
CTGCATTCTCCAACATCGAGCTTCCGGTCTCCGATCCTCTCGGCGTATCCGTTAAGGCATACGCAGATGGCGGAAACCTTGTAGCAGACTATCGTTATGCTCCGGATGACCACTATGCAAAGAACGGCGCTTCCTTCCAGAAATATCTGGCAGGCGAGATCGACCGTGCAGGCCTTGCAGCCGAGATCGAAGCTTACTGGAAAGCCACCACTCCTGTTGAGCACTGATCATTTCCGGAAATAACAGGTTAGGGAAATGCGTGGTTCAGCATTTCCGTAAAGTGAATATTCAGCAGTTGATGAACACTTCGGGGGTCCTACAGATCCCCGAAGTCTATCTGAACAGAATATATTCCGGAGGCTTCAGGCGGAGAAATCCGTCTTCGCTTCCCTGACGAATGTGGAGAAAAAGTATGGACAGAAATAAAATGTCTTATAAGGTCAGTCAGTTTGTGATGTTTGCCGGAGTTTCCACAGTACTTTTCTTTGGTGTTGTGATCCTTCCCTTCATCTATGGTCTTTACCTGACCTTTACCAGCTGGGACGGTGTTTCCCGTGCAAAACCCTTCGTGGGAGCAGCAAATTACGCGGCGGCGTTTGCGGATACCAGCTTCTGGGCGGCTCTGGGCCGTACCCTTATCTATTCCGCAATCTCTGTTATCCTGATCAATGTGGTCGCCTTCCTTCTTGCCTACATGGTTACCAGAGGGATGAAGGGACAGAACTTCTTCCGGGCAGGCTTCTTTATTCCGAACCTGATCGGCGGTATCGTTCTCGGTTATGTATGGCAGTTCGTTTTCAACCGTGCATTCCCGGTGATCTTCAGGGGAACAACTTCCCTCCTCGGAAGCAGGACAGGAGCCATGGCAGCCCTGATCATCGTATCGGTATGGCAGTACGCCGGATACATGATGCTGATCTATGTGGCAGGCTTCATGAGTGTTTCCAAGACATTGGTAGAGGCAGCGCAGATCGATGGCTGTACTCCTTCTCAGTCTACCTGGTATGTTACCGTACCGCTTATGAGAGCTTCCTTCGTACAGTGTCTGTTCCTTTCCATCACACGTTGTTTCATGGTATACGATGTCAACCTGTCCCTGACCAAGGGCGAGCCCTTCGGTTCCTCTGTCATGGCAGCCATGCATGTGTACAATCAGGCATTCACCTACAAGAATTATGGTACCGGCCAGGCACAGGCTCTGATCCTGTTCGTGGTCTGCGCCATCGTAGGCGTGACGCAGGTGTATATCGGTAAGAGAGGGGAGGTAGCAGCATGATTCAGGACAGCGAGAAAGCTCTGGCAAGGAAAAAAAGGATTAACGCTATTCTCACGATTGTGCTGATCCTCGTATTTATCGCGTTTATATTCCCCTTCATCATGGTCGTGATCAATGTTTTCAAACAGAAGTCCGATATCATGCGTGATCCGCTGGCGCTGATCGGAAGCAAGGGCTTCACTCTTGACAACTTCCCGAACGCCATGGAAAAGATGGGATTCTGGAGATCCTTCACGAACTCTCTGATCGTCACGGTATCCTCTACGATCCTCACGATCCTGTTTTCTTCGATGACAGCCTTCGTGATCGTCCGTAACAAATGGAAAGCCTGCGGTATCCTGTTTGGTCTGATGATCGCTTCTATGGTCATCCCCTTCCAGGTTCTGATGGTTCCGCTGGTATCCCTCTATGGCGGTATCTTCGGTGTCCTGAACCACAGGGTTACCCTGATCCTGATGCACATCGGCTTCTCTCTTTCCATGGCAACCTTCATGTTCCATGGAGCGATCCACACCAACATTCCGCTGGAGCTGGAGGAAGCGGCATTTATCGATGGATGTACAAGATGGCAGACCTGGTGGAAGGTTGTATTCCCTCTTCTGAAGCCTACCATCGCAACAGTGGCAATCATAGATGCCATGGCGTTCTGGAATGATTACCTTCTGCCGAGCCTTGTACTGCAGAAGAAAGAGCTGTACACCATCCCGATCGCTACACAGGCATTCTATGGAACCTATACCTCAGACCTGGGCCTGATCATGGCTGCCTTGCTTCTTGCAATGCTGCCGATCCTGATCCTGTACGTGCTGCTGCAGCGCTACATTGTGGAAGGTGTTACCTCCGGCGCAGTAAAGGGTTAATACGCAGTTTTTGCTGTGAGCGGCAGATTTGCAGCTGATGGCGGTTGGAACAGCCGGCGCCGGGGTGAAAAGAACATCCGGTACCGGCTGTTTTTCATTCAGGATTGAGACGGTTATTTCCGGATCGATCCTGACAGGGCGGAAAGGAAAGATGAGTGTGAAAAAAAGAACGGACAGTGGGAGAGTTGCAGCAGACGGGGCGGAAACTGCCGGAAAAATGGCGGACAGGAAGAGCCCCGGGAAGGCGGAGCCTCAGGAAACGATTGCAGGAATGACAGAGCCCGGAGAAATGAATATGGAGAAGACAGAGCCCGGAAAAGTGAAGACAAATAAGACAGAGCCCGAAGAAGTGAAGACAGAAAAGATAGAGCCCGAAGAAGTGAAGGCGGAGAAGACAGGGGCCGAAGAAGTGAAGACGGAAAAGGCAGAGGCCGAAGAAGTGAAGGCGGAAAAGGCAGAACACGAAGAAGCGAAGACAGAGAAGGCAGAAACCAAAGCAGCGGCGGCTGAAAAAGCCCCATCCCGTGCGGTAAAGGCGGAGAAGAAAGAATCCGGACAGGGGAAGAAAGCGGACGCTGCAGAGCTGATGAATGGGCAGGTCACTGAGGAAAAGCCGAAGAAGTCCAGGAGATCAAAGACTGGAACTGAAACGGGTAAGGCACGGAAACCAGAAACCGGCACAGCAAAAGCCGGAGAAGTGAAAACAGAAGAACCGGCGAAGACCGGGAAAAAAGAGGAAAGCGCAAGGACCGGAAAGGGAAAGACCAAAAGGGCGAAGAGCGAGAAAATGAAGAAAGATACAATTCCCGCGGATTATGAGAAAATCTACAGAGAGCGGTATGAGAAACACCAGGAGGAGCTTCGGTGGCTGTATATGGAGCTCTATGATAATGGTTCCATGTACGCGGAGCTCACGGACCGGATGGAAGCTTTTTTCAAGGAACGGGCCGCAGACCTGAAGGAGCAGGACAGAGACAGGGAGGCAAAGCCGGACTGGTACAAACAAAACGATCTTCTCGGCATGATGCTGTACATCGACAATTTCGCCGGGAATATCAAAGGAGTTCAGGAAAAGCTGGACTATATCGAAGAATGCAATGTGAATTATATCCACCTGATGCCGTTTCTGGATACCACAGAGGGAAAATCCGATGGCGGATACGCGGTTTCGGATTTCCGCAAGGTGCAGGAAAAGCTCGGTACCATGGAGGACCTGGAGCAGCTCACGGCAGCCTGCCACAGGAAAAATATCAATGTCTGTATGGATTTCGTCATGAACCATACTTCGGAGGACCACGAATGGGCGAAGCGTGCCAGAGCCGGAGAAGGGGAGTACATGAGCAGGTACTTCTTCTTCGATAACTGGGAGATCCCGTCTCAGTACGAGCGTACCGTTCCCCAGGTCTTCCCTACCACGGCTCCCGGGAATTTTACCTGGCTTCCGGACGCAGGCCACTTTGTGATGACCACCTTCTATCCCTACCAGTGGGACCTGAATTACCGGAATCCCAGAGTATTCAACGAGATGATGTACAATTTCCTGTATCTGGCAAACAGGGGAATCGATATCATCCGGATCGACGCCGTACCCTATATCTGGAAGGAACTGGGAACCTCCTGCCGGAACCTGCAGAAGGTACACACCATCGTGCGGATGATGCGGATCATCGGAGAAATTGTCTGCCCGAGCATCCTTCTTCTGGGCGAGGTCGTAATGGAGCCGGAGAAGGTGGTTCCATATTTCGGCACCATCGAAAAGCCGGAATGCCATATGCTCTACAATGTGACTACCATGGCGACCACCTGGCATACCGTAGCCACCCGGGATGTCCGTCTTTTGAAGAAACAGCTGGACATCCTGAGCAGCCTTCCCAAGGAATATGTATTCCTGAATTATCTGCGCTGCCACGACGATATCGGCTGGGGACTGGACTATGCCACACTGTGGAGCTATGGCATGGGGGAGAGAGCCCATAAGCAGTACCTGAACGACTATTTCCAGGGCTATGCGGGAAACAGTGTGAGCAGGGGCGAGCTTTACAATGCGGATCCCGTAACGGGAGACGCCCGTTTCTGCGGAACCACAGCCTCCATGTGCGGGATCGAAAAGGCAGAATACGAACAGGATCAGGAGGCGCTTATGAAGGCGGTCCGCTTTGACCTGACGCTTCATGCCTACATGTTCATGCAGTCCGGGATCCCGGTGCTGTACAGCGGAGATGAGCTGGCCCAGCTGAATGATTATACCTACAAGGATGATCCCAACAAGGCGGCAGATTCCCGCTATATCCACAGGGGGAAGCTTTCCTGGGAGGACGCGGAGAAAGCAGGGGACCGCTCCACCGTTCCGGGTATGGTCTTTCAGGGGCTGCGCCGGCTGGAGGAGATCCGGAGGACGGACAAGGCCTTTGTGAGCTACGCCTCCACCTGGACGCTGGAAACCTGGGATCAGGGTCTTCTTTGCATGGGGCGCTATCACGATGGCAGCAAGATCCTGGGGCTCTTCAATTTCACGGAATTTGACAAGACCGCCTGGATCAACGAACCGGACGGACTCTACGAGGATATGTTCACCGGAGAGCAGAAGGAAGCCAAAGCAGTGTTCCTGCCTGCCTATGGCTTTACCTATCTGAAAAAGATCTGATACGGGGAAGAGCAGGAACGGACCAACAACTGACTTTCCGGCCGGATGCTGGTCTGGTCAGCCGCCTGTTCTGTAACTGGTGGGGGACTGCAGGTACATCCTGTGGAAGGCTTTGGAAAAGCTCAGCTGATCATCAAAGCCCAGCGTATCAGAGATCATGGAAATGGGGAGGTCTGTCGTCTTTAAAAGGCGGCAGGCCTTTTCCATTTTCAGCTGAAGCAGAAAATGCTTTGGAGTAACTCCGAAGCTGCTGCGGAATACTCTTGTCATGTAATTGGGATGAATGCCAAAGCACCGGGCAATTTCCGTCATTTTCAGCTTTTCTGAATATTTCATTTCCAGATAATACCGGATTTCATCTGCGAGAGCCAGATTCCTGGGAGCTTCCTGCGCCGTGCCGAGATCTGACAGGAGCTCGGAAAGGATCCGCAGAAGGACGCTGTTGGACAGAAAATAATTCTGCAGTCCCACCTCCGTCAGTTCGGCAGCCGGCCTGATCAGTTCATGATATTTCTTTGTATCGAGATTCTTCAGGACATATTTCTGTCCATTCCCACTCAGAAAATAATATAAATGTTTCTCCACAGTGGTACCAAGGAAGCCGATCCAGGAATAGCTCCAGGGATCCGTATCGGAGGCCTGATAAGAAGCGATCCTGTCTGCAGGGATCAGAAAGGCTTCCCCGGCTTTGACGGGAATGGAGAGCTGATTGATGTATAGAGTTCCGCAGCCCTTCGTCACAAAATGGATGATGTGATATGGGCAGACCCGGGGTCCGTAGCTGTAGCCGGGGCCGCAGTCTTCGTATCCCAGATTGTGCACCGCCATATCTGAGGCGGTTTTGTTCTCCAGAGACATGGATGCTTCAATAAATTCCTGCATGATACCCTCCTTTTTCGTTACAGCTTACATCGCTGACTGACAACAACGCAGTCAGATTTGGATTTGGGCAAGCAGAATTCGGAAGTTATTTGTGTACAGTGCCTTACAGCCCCGCCGGCCGGGGACTGCAGCCACTTTTCATCAGGATATGTATTCCGGAATTGTTCCTGCGCTCAGCGGATGAGAGGCGCTGCGCTTCCAACTGAAGTTATAATATCATAAGTGGTTTGATTTTTCCATATAAAACTGTGAATTGACCATAGGAATCCACACAGGATCATGGTACTATGTGTACCAGAATAAAGAAACGCAGTGCAGACACAGCAGTATTGACAGCAGGGAATTGCAGAATGCGTTTTTCAGGGAGATGAAACAGCAATGAGATATCAGCTGAACAGAAACGGATCCTGGGATGTGGAGGGTGATTTTTTCTCTATAAGGGGATGCTATCCATCCTGGAACGGGCTGCCGGTGAAACCCCTTTTTGTCCGTATGGAGGAGAACCGGATCCTGTATGAAACAGAAAAAGGAAACCTTGTTCTATATTTTTCCATGGACAAAGACCGGATCCGGATCGACTGTTCTTTGGAAAATGCGTCGGGGATTCACGATATAGAACCGT
>JAFOJB010000421.1 GCA_017420455.1 Blautia sp. | reverse complement strand
TTTGTGAAGAATATGTATTATCTGGATGTGAATTTCTACCGCTACTTTATCGGCCGCGAGGATCAGTCGGTACATGAAAGCGTCATGATCAGCAGGATCGACCAGCAGATCCGGGTGAACAAGAGGATGGCGGATGTATACAGCCACGGCTCTTATCCGGAGAAACAGCTTCACAGATATATGTTCAGTTACCTGGATATCATTACCACCATTTCCTCCATTATGCTGATCCGCGCCGGCACGGAGGAGGCTCTGGAGAAAAAGGCAGAGCTCCTGAAATATATCCGGGATGAAAGCGAAGAAGTATATCGCGAGCTTCGTTACAGCCTTCTTGGGATTGTCATGAATCTCCCGGGAAAGACAGGAAGAAAGATCGCTTCAGGCGCCTATCACATTTCCCAGAAGCTCTATGGATTTAACTGAGGATCTGGGGGAAAAACGCGTCTTTTACCTGTTTTTTCCGGCTGCGCAGGCCGGAAATCATTCATACAGTCCGCATTGCGTGCAGTTTCTGACCGCCGCGCTTTCCAGAAAAAAGCCCCCGTCCGGAAAAATCCGGCGGGGGCATCTCTTTTTATGTTCTTTTTACAATGGAATCACAGATTATCTGTTCGTTTACGGTAGTGCTTTTTCCTTCGAAGGGAAGAGCCCGTTACAGCAAAGCCGTCCTTTTCGGTCTCCGTGGAAGGAAGCGGATAGAAAATGAGATATCCGAAGAGGGCCAGGGTCATGCCCAGGAAGACATCGATGACCGAATGCTGCTTCAGGAACATGGTGGAGAGAATGATCAGGATGGTAAGGATCAGAGAGCATCTGCAGATGATCTTATGGTCCTTCAGCTTACGGCTGTTCACCATGGACATATGGATGGCCAGACTGTTGAACACATGTATGCTGGGTAGAATATTGGTGGGTGTATCCATTTTGTACACATAATCCCGCACAACGTGGGTAAACCAGTTCTCTCTCGGAAATACTGTCGGACGAAGCTGCTGCATATTCGGATAAAAATACGAAACTACAAGGAACAGCGTCATACCCATCATCAGGTTCAGCACCAGATGGTAGTACTCCTTTTTGCTGCTGCCGAACAGAATAAAGTAGGCGACGGCAAAAAACATATAAAAAAACCACAGCAGATAAGGGATCACGAAAAACTCGCAGAAAGGAATCATATCATCGAATACCGTATGGATTATATGATAAGAAGCAACATCCCTTCCCTCTATGTAAGTAAAGCACATGAAATACAGTATGCCATAAACCAGAACGACAAGGCCGTGCTTCAGCCTGCTGCAATACCGATGCATAAACTTTAACACTCTCTTTCTCCTGATGTTTCCAGGATTTTATGCGATACATTGTTGTCGGAGGAGGATCCTGCAAAACCGGCAGCAAACGGACGGCAGCAGAATCTGTCTTCTTTGGATGGCCGTTATGGGATTCAGGGAAGGATCATGCGGATCCTCTTATTTTCCAGGGAGACAGAAATCTCTCTGTGGAATCCCCTGGGTTCGCCGTCTATATGGACGGCGGCCGGCTTTTCACAGGTGATGGTAATATCTTTACAGCTGTAGATATGGATTCCTCTGGCGTTTGTGTGGCGGCCGCCAAAGCACCTGGGCATGGTAAGAAGCATCCTGCCCTTTGAAAGCCCTTCTGCCAGAATGACATCGATCTTTCCATCGTCCGGCTTTGCCTCCGGACAGAACATAAAGCCTCCGCCCTCATATCTGAGGTTCATCACCGCCGCGAAGAACATCCGGTCAAAATGCTCCGTGCGGCAGCCGTCCATGACGATGGTTCCTGCAAAAGGAACCACGGAAAGCATCTGCTTCAGGGCGATGAACAAATATACGAATTTCCCAAGGCCCAGCCTGTTCAGGATACTTTTCTGGGAAGACTTTTCTACCTCGTGGCATACAGCCGCATCGTACCCGATCCCTGTGCTGAATCCGAAACGATAGCTCTCTTCCCCATCCGACGGATGGAGCACCGGGACATCCACAGGGCAGATCCGTTCATGGGATAGGATCAGCCGGAGAGCATCCAGCGGAGCGTTGGGAAGCTTCATCCCACGGCAGAAATCATTTCCGGATCCGGTTGGGATAAAACCGAAAATAACAGAATCCAGATCATCGATCCCCGTGAGGATCTCGTGGATCGTGCCGTCCCCGCCCAGGACGATAAGATAGACCGGCTCTTCCCTGGTTCCTTTCCCGCCGATGGTATGGGAAAGAATGCGGGCATGACCGGGGTATTCCGTCATATAGCACTGATACGGCACCTGCTGCGCGTCAAGTTCCTTCTGCAGCCGGCTCCATATCCGTTTTCCCGACCCGGAACGGGAACGGGGATTCACGATAAAGTGATACATAGCAGAACCTCCTCATCTGATGAAGGGTCGTCACAACTATTTATCATAGCATCTGCAGCGCTCTTTTACAAATACTTTTTTTCATGAAAAAGTGAAAAAAATGAATTCACTTATGGTATAATCTGTCAAAGCACTATATTACGGCGGGAGGAAATATGACAATGAAGTCATTGGTTCTGGCTGAAAAGCCTTCAGTAGCAAGAGATATCGCAAGAGTGCTGCATTGTCAGCAGAAGCAGAATGGAGCCCTGGAAGGGGATAAATATGTGGTGACCTGGGCACTGGGACATCTGGTCACCCTGGCAGATCCCGAAGAATATGACAGAAAATATGAAAAGTGGGAGATGAGCACGCTTCCCATGCTGCCGGATACCCAGAAGCTTGTGGTGATCCGTCAGACCCAGAAGCAGTACCAGGCGGTGAAAAACCAGCTCTTCCGGAACGATATCAGGGATGTCATCATCGCAACGGACGCCGGGAGAGAAGGAGAGCTGGTAGCCAGGTGGATCCTGGAGAAGGCAGGGTGCAGAAAGCCTGTCCGAAGGCTCTGGATCTCTTCCGTCACAGACAAGGCCATCAGAGAGGGTTTTTCCTCGCTGAAGGACGGGAAGGAATATGAAAACCTGTACAGGGCAGCAGAGGCCAGAGCTCAGGCCGACTGGCTGGTAGGCATGAATGGTACCAGGGCGCTGACATGCAAGTATAACGCCCAGCTCTCCTGCGGAAGGGTGCAGACCCCCACTCTTGCGATCGTCAGTAAAAGGGAGGAGGAGATCCGTTCCTTTGTGCCGCAGGAATACTACGGCGTGGCGGTGGAAGCCGGAAATGTGCGGTTTACCTGGAAGGATAAAAAGAGCGGGAGTACCAGGACGTTTTCGAAGGAAAATGCCCTGAAGGTGCAGGAAGCCGTGAAAAACGGTTCCCTGGAGATCACCTCGGTAAACAGGAGAAAAAAGACAGTGCCGTCGCCCGGGCTTTACGATCTGACGACACTTCAGAGAGAAGCGAATCAGAGATACGGCTTTTCACCTAAGGAAACCCTGAATATTATGCAGAGGCTTTACGAAAACCATAAGGTTCTCACCTATCCCAGAACCGACTCCAGGTACATTACCAAAGATGTGGTGCCCACAATAAAGGAGAGACTCAGAGCCTGCGCGGTGGGACCATACCGTCCTCTCTGCGGCCCTCTCCTTACGAAGCCGATCCATGCGGACGGCAGATTTGTGAATGACGAAAAGGTGTCCGACCATCACGCGATCATCCCTACAGAACAGTTCGTCCAGCTGGACCATATGACCAACGAAGAGAGAAAGATTTACGACATGGTGGTGAGACGTTTCCTGGCGGTATTGTATCCCTCCAGCGAATACGAAGAGGTTTCCATGGAGGGACGCTGCGGCGGAGAAATCTTTACCGCGAAGGGACAGATTCTGAAAACTCCCGGCTGGAGGGCAGTATATTCGGAGGGATTGCCCACAGATGAGGAAGAGGACGAGGAGACCCTGGAGGAATGGCAGGAAAATCCGTCGAAGCCTCTTCCTGAGCTTCGGCAGGGAATGCGGCTGCCGGTGGCCTCTTCCCAGATAAAGACGGGAAAAACCAATCCTCCCGGACATTTCACGGAGGCGACCCTGCTTGCCGCCATGGAGAATCCGGTCAGATATATGGAGAGTAAGGACAAAAAGGCAGCCCAGACCCTGAATGAGACAGGAGGGCTGGGAACCGTGGCCACAAGGGCAGATATCATGGAGAAGCTTTTCCAGAGCTTTCTGCTGGAGAAGAAGGGAAACGAGATCTATCTGACGGCGAAGGCGAAACAGCTTCTTAATCTGGCGCCTGAGGATCTTCGGAAACCGGAGCTTACAGCTGCCTGGGAAATGAAGCTTTCGGATATCGCCAAAGGAAAGCTTTCGAAGCAGAAATTTCTCTCCGATATCCGGGATTATACGAAAGAGATCGTAGAGGAAATCCGGCTGGGAGAAGGAACCTACCGGCACGAAAATATCACGAACAAGCTCTGCCCCAGGTGCGGCAAGAGGCTCCTGGCGGTGAACGGGAAAAACAGCCGGATGCTGGTCTGTCAGGACCGGGAATGCGGGTATCGTGAAACCATTGCCCGGACCACCAATGCCCGGTGTCCGAAATGTCACAAGAAAATGGAAATGATCGTAAAGGGACAGGAAGAGATCTTTGTATGCGCCTGCGGCTATAAGGAAAAGCTTTCTGCTTTCCAGGCCAGAAGAGAGAAGGAAGGCGCGGGAGTCCGCAGAAACGATGTACAGAAATATCTGCAGCAGCAGAAGAAGGAAGCCGAGGCTCCGCTGAACAACGCTTTTGCCCAGGCACTTTCCGGTATCCATCTGGAGGATAAATGATGAACAGAAATGTTTCACTGGAGGAAATATCGGATGGGAGATTATACGGACTCAACGATATGGTGAAGGCAGACTGCCAGGATTGTGTAAACTGCAGTGAATGCTGCCACGGCATGGGAGATACGATCCTTCTGGATCCCTATGATATGTACCGGCTCTGCAGCGGACTCGGCTGTATTCCCCAGGACAGGATCGGAAAAGAACTGGAGGTCGGTGCCCAGGACGGACTGATCGAGATCCATCTGGCCATGAAAGGGGAGACGGATGCCTGCTCCTTTCTGGACAGCCGCGGCCGCTGCAGTATTCACCCTTACCGGCCTGGCTTCTGCCGGCTGTTTCCCCTGGGGCGGGTATATCAGGAGGGGGAATTCCGGTATTTTCTGCAGATCCATGAGTGCGTCAATAAAAATCGTACGAAGATAAAGGTAAAGAAATGGATCGATACCCCGAACGCGCTGCAGTATGACCGGTATATCTGCGACTGGCATTATTTTCTCCTGGACGCACAGGAGGTCATGCGCCGCTCCGGGGACGGAGAACTGATCAAAAACCTGAATCTTTATATCCTGAACCGGTTCTTCCTGAAGCCGTATGCAGCAGAAACAGATTTCTATCCGCAGTTTTACCAGAGACTCGAAGAAGCAAGAGGACTTCTGGCGCTGGAATAAAAAAGCCCTGCCTCTGATAACAGAACACGGATATCGTCGAAAGAGACACATGTCTGTTATTCAGATGCAGGGGCATAGAAGAACATTTCAAGGAACGGGGAGTTCTGTTCCGGACGATCCGCAGCATGGGACGCTATGCGGCGCATTGTAACCAGGTGCTGCAGCGCAATGCGGCGCATTGTAACCAGGTTCTGCAGCGCAATACGGCGCATTGTAACCAGCTGCTGCGGCGCGATACGGGACATAACCCCGTTCAGCGGGACAATGTCTTTTTGCAATGGAATCAGCAATTGTACAGGCGGATTTCAGTTCATGAATTTCTTCAGTTCGTCCATGAAGGTACTGACATCCTTGAATTCCCGGTATACAGACGCGAAGCGGACATATGCCACAGCGTCCAGGTCCTTGAGGTGCTCCATGACGATCTCGCCGATTTTGCTGCTGGAAACCTCTCTTTCCTCTGTTTTGAAGATTTCGCCCTCGACGGCGTCGATCATGGCCTCCACCTTTTCGATGGAAATCGGTCTTTTATAGCAGGCCCGGAGCACGCCGTCCTGGATTTTGGTCCTGCTGTACTGCTCCCGGTTCTGGTCTTTTTTGATCACAGTGAGCGGTATCGTTTCCACCTTCTCGTAGGTAGTGAACCTCCGGCTGCAGTTATCGCACAATCTCCGCCTGCGGAT
>JAFOJB010000420.1 GCA_017420455.1 Blautia sp. | reverse complement strand
TCGAGGTGGATCTCAGCGATCAGTACATGTATTATTATCAGTACGGGAATATCATTATGGATTCGCCCATCGTTTCCGGACTGTTAGGCGATGCCGGCAGGGAAACTCCTTCCGGCGTGTATACCCTGTATTATAAGAAGAGTCCGGAGATCCTCCGGGGCGGCCAGAAAGAGGATGGCACCTACGAGTATGAAACCGAGGTAACCTACTGGATGCCCTTCAATGGAGGCATTGGTTTCCATGACGCCACCTGGCAGGACTATTTCGGAGGAGACAGGTATCTGTATGCAGGCTCCCATGGCTGCATCAACCTTCCCTATGACAGCGCGGCCTACCTGTATTCCATTATCGATTACAATGTACCGATCATTTGCTTTTATTAATAAGAACGATACCTTATCCGGGAGATACTGATCACGGCGGTATTTCCCTGATACCGGGATCCTGAATCTGATTCAGAAAACAGGAGGAGATGAAAGGCAGAATGCCGTTCATTTCCTCCTGATTTTTAAGGAGGGTAAAATGTCAAAAGAATTTGATTATATTATTGCGGCGATCGCCATCGTATGCGGCCTTCTTCTTCTCACCGGAAACGGCGGCTTCCTGATGAAGGGCGGAAATGAGATGGAACGGAATAAAAAATACGATCAGAAAAAGATGGAAAGGGCCTGCGGGATCGCTGCCGTTATTTTAGGTTTGGCTACATTGGCGGATTCCTTTGCCAATAACCTGATCTTTACGTTCGGATACATGGGGCTTCTGGTGGTGGTTCTGGGCTGGCTGTTCTGGTACATCAGAAACAAATGCCGGAAAGACTGAGCAGCCGGCCGGTGAGGACGTGAACTGCGACCGACAGGTGAGAACGTGAACTGCAGCGAAATAGAAGTCTGAAAAAGAACAGGAGCCGGAGGATGGAGATTAAGACGATAGCACGGATCAGAAGCGATTTTCCGACGAAATTCGGAATTCCTCACCAGAGCGGAAGGATCGATTCACTGAGGGCAGATATCATATTCGAGCAGGAATACCGGCAGGCAGAGGCCTTCCGGGGACTGGAGGAATTCAGTCATATCTGGATCCTCTGGGGCTTTTCCGAGGCCTTTGAAAGGGAATGGTCTCCTACGGTACGGCCCCCGAGGCTGGGCGGAAATACCAGGATGGGGGTGTTTGCCACCCGTTCTCCTTTTCGTCCGAATCCGCTTGGCCTTTCCTCTGTACGGCTTCTGGGAGTGGAGCTTCATACACAGGCCGGACCGGTGCTGCATGTAGCCGGCGCGGATCTCATGGATAATACGCCGATTTTCGATATCAAGCCTTACATTGCCCCGGATTGTCATCCGGACGCGGCAGGAGGCTTTACCGAAAGGATTCAGGATCATAAGCTCGAAGTGGTATTCCCGGAGGAACTTATGAGCAGGATTCCGCAGGAGAAGAGAGCGGCTCTTCTGGAGGTACTTTCCAACGACCCGAGGCCCGGCTACCAGAAGGACCCGGAAAGGATCTATGGCATGCCCTTCGGAGAATGGGATATCCGCTTTACCGTAGAAAGGGAAAAACTCATTGTGTCAGAGGTGGAGGCTTTCCAAAAAAACTCTTGCAAAAAGGCCGGGAAATACATAAAATGATTCCAATGTCAAATAGAGGAGTTAATAAATTATTATGAACAAAATTGTAGTGAAATTTGGAGGAAGCTCTCTGGCGAATGCGGAACAGTTCCGGAAGGTAGGGGATATCATCCGGGCGGATCAGGGCAGAAGATATGTGGTGCCTTCCGCTCCCGGCAAACGTTTTGACGGAGATACCAAGGTAACGGACATGCTGTATGCCTGCTATGACGCGGCTGAACAGGGAGTGGATTTCAGCAATCAGCTGAAGGCGATCAAAGAGAGATTTTACGAGATCATCCGCGGACTTTCCGTGGAGCTTTCCCTGGAGGAGGAATTCGCCCGGATCGAGAAGGATTTTAAGGAGAAAGCCGGCAGAGAGTACGCTGCGTCCAGGGGAGAATTCCTGAATGGAAAGGTCATGGCGGCGTATCTGAAGTATGAGTTTATAGATTCGGCAGAAGTCATCTGCTTCCATGAGGATGGATCTCTGGATGCGGAGACTACCAACTGTCTCCTTTCCGAACGGCTGTCCGGCTGTGAAAACGCTGTAATTCCAGGCTTTTACGGCGCACAGAAGGATGGGAAGGTCCGGACCTTCTCCAGAGGCGGCTCGGATGTCACCGGTTCCCTTGTGGCAAAGGCGATCTGCGCAGATATGTACGAGAACTGGACAGATGTTTCCGGCTTTCTGGTGACGGATCCCAGGATCGTGAAGAATCCTGAGGTCATAGAGACCATCACCTACAGAGAACTCCGGGAGCTTTCCTATATGGGCGCCACCGTTCTGCACGAGGACGCCATCTTTCCGGTACGCAGGCAGGGAATTCCCATCAATATCCGCAATACCAACCGTCCGGAGGATAAGGGAACACTGATCGTGGAAAGCACCTGCAGGAAACCAAAGTATACCATTACCGGAATTGCCGGCAAGAAAGGGTTCTGCTCTATCAACATTGAAAAGTCCATGATGAACAGCGAGATCGGCTTCGGCAGAAGAGTGCTGCAGGTATTCGAGGATCAGGGGATCAGCTTTGAACATGTTCCCTCCGGGATCGATACCTTCACTGTCTACGTGCACCAGTCGGAATTCGAGGACAAGGAGCAGCAGGTGATCGCAGGGCTTCACCGCCTGGTCCAGCCGGATTTCGTAGAGATGGAATCGGAGCTTGCGCTGATCGCCGTCGTAGGCAGGGGAATGAAATCTACCCGCGGAACAGCTGGCCGGATCTTCTCCGCTCTGGCTCATGCCAACGTAAATGTCAAGATGATCGACCAGGGCTCCAGTGAGCTGAACATCATTATCGGTGTGGAAAACAGGGACTTCGAGACGGCTGTCAGGGCTATCTACGATATCTTTGTAACGACGCAGCTTTAAAAAGAAATTTCATATAACTTGACGAAGGAAAGAGTCTGCCTGCTGCCTGCGCAGAGGAAGGCTCTTTCAAATTTCAGGAGATGAAAAATCCAGATGGAGAAGCCGATTTTCCGTATTTCTGTCCGGGAACTGGTGGAGTTTATCCTGCGCAGCGGCGACCTGAATGAAAAGAGCGGCGGCAGGGATCTGGATGCCATGCAGAAGGGAAGCCGGCTTCACAGAAAGCTGCAGAGGCAGAAGGGGGATTCTTACCGGGCAGAGGCGGCCTTGAAGCAGAAAACAGAATATGAGGACCTGTTTATCCAGGTAGAGGGGCGCGCGGACGGGATCTTTGAGAAGGACGGACTGCTCTGGATCGATGAGATCAAAGGGATTCTGGCCGATCCGGAGGAGCTGACAGAGCCGGTACCGGTGCATAAGGCGCAGGCGATGTGCTATGGAGCGATCTGTGCGATGCAGCAGAACCTCCAGTCTGTGGGCATCCAGATGACCTACGGAAATCTGGATACGGAAAAGACGGTATATTTCCGGGAAGTGTTTACAGGGGAACAGCTCCTTAAGTGGTATCAGGATCTGCTGAAGGAATACCATAAGTGGGTTTCTTTTCAGCAGGAATGGAGGCAGAAAAGGAATGCATCCACTCTGTCTCTGGAGTTTCCCTTTCCCTATCGGAAGGGCCAGCGCCAGATGGTGGGAATCGTTTATCACAGTATCACGGAAAAGAGACAGGTCTTTATCCAGGCGCCTACCGGGGTCGGAAAGACCATGTCTACGGTTTTCCCGGCGGTCCGCTGCATGGGAGAAGGAAAAGCGGATATTTTGTTTTATCTGACAGCCAGGACGGTGGCCAGAACCGTGGCGGAGGAAGCCTTCGCGATCCTGAAGCGGCAGGGGCTGCACTTTAAGAATGTCACCATCACCGCAAAGGAGAAGATGTGCCTCTGCGAAAAGATGGAATGCACTCCGGAAAACTGTCCTTACGCAAAGGGACATTTTGACAGGGTAAACGATGCGGTGTACGTGCTTCTGAAAGAGGACATCACCTATGACAGAGAAGCGCTTCTGGCCCATGCCAGGAAATGGATGGTCTGTCCCTTCGAGATGACCCTGGATCTTTGCTTATGGGCAGATGGCGTGATCTGTGATTACAACTATGTGTTTGATCCGGATGTCTGTCTGAAAAGATTTTTCGGGGAAGGGACTTCCGGAAATTATGTTTTCCTGATCGACGAAGCGCATAATCTGGTGGAACGGGGAAGGGAGATGTACAGCGCCGGTCTGAAAAGAAGGGACGTCCTGGAGATGCGCCGGTCAGTGAAGGAAAAGGATAAAAAGCTGTACCGGGCGCTGTCCCGTATGAACAGCGCGCTTCTGGAGCTGGAAAAGGAGACGGAAGGCTGCATGGAGCTGCAAAATCCTGGAGCCCTCCCGCTTCTTCTCCTGGCAGTACAGGGGGAGATGGACCGTATCCTGGAAAATCCTCCCGCCGAAGGCGTTTCCGATGAGTTCCTGGATTTCTATTTTTCCGTCCGCAGCTTTCTGAATATCGCGGAACTTGTGGACGAGAACTATCTGGTCTATTCAGAAAAAGAGGAGGACGGGAAATGCCATGTCAGGCTTTTCTGCGTGAATCCGGCTCTGAATCTCGGGAAACGGCTGGAAAAGGGAAGCGCTGCGGTATTCTTTTCGGCGACCTTTTTTCCTTTGCGGTATTATCATAATCTGCTGAGTATACGGCAGGATGATTATGGAATCTATGTGGAATCGCCTTTTCAGAAGGAGAAACGGTGTATTCTCACAGGACTTGATGTAAGCAGCAGATATACCCGGAGAGGGTATGAGGAATACAGAAAGATCGCCAGGTATATTGCGGGAACGGTGTGGCAGAGGAAAGGAAATTATATGGTCTTTTTCCCTTCCTACCAGTTCATGGAAGAGGTATTCCGGATTTATGAGGAAGAATTCTCGGTGGACTGGGTTCACCTGATCTGTCAGAAGCAGCAGATGACAGAGGCGGAGCGGGAGGATTTCCTCCGCCAGTTCGAAGAGCAGGGAAGAACGCTGGCGGCGTTCTGTATTCTGGGAGGAGTTTTTTCGGAAGGGATCGACCTCATCGGGGAGAAGCTCATCGGAGCCATCATTATCGGCACCGGTTTTCCTCAGATCTCCGGAGAACGGGAACTGCTGAAGAAGTATTTTGACAGAAAGGGAGCGGCCGGTTTCGATTATGCATACCGCTACCCCGGGCTGAACAAGGTCCTTCAGGCGGCAGGCCGGGTAATCCGGTCGGACAGTGATACGGGAGCTATCCTGCTTCTGGACGAACGGTTCCGCCAGAGAGAGTATGAGGGGCTTTTTCCGGAGGACTGGAAGGACAGAAAGGTCTGCCGGCTGGAAAATCTGGAAAAGCTTCTGCAGGAATTCTGGCAGGGAATCGATGAGAAGGCAGCGCCGGCAGAACCGTCAAAGGAAGAAGCGGCAGCAACAGAAGCACCGGCAGAACCGTCAAAGGAAGAAACGGCAGCAAGAGCAGTACCGGCAGAACCATCGAAGGAAGAAGCGGCAGCAACAGCACCGGCAGAACCGCCAGGGGAAGAAGAGGCTGCGTTGTCGTCAGCTGCCGCAGTTTGCGTAACAGAGGATTGATTTATGGCAGGTTTTTTGAAACGATCTCTTCATTTTGCTGAGAGAAAGTGTATTTCCGTGCGGACAGCTTTTTTTGCAATTGGAGCGATGCTTTGCATAATCCTGGTGGGAGAAGCCGGACACACGGTCTTCGGGCAGGAAAATGCGTATTCAGGTATCAGAAACATTGGTTTGCTTTCTCCGATCGGGGATACCTTTCTGATCCTGAAAACCGATGAGGGCTTCTACTGCCTTTCGGAAGACGGAAACCTTTTTACCACGCCGTGCGTCCATTATTTTGATCATGTAAAGGTCGGGAAAACGATATTTCACGGGTTTTATTACCATAATGAATCCGGCAGGTTCCGGCCGGAAAATCCCCATCCGGTATATATCTCAGGGGTGACGGTCACAAGGCAGAGGAACGGCATCGAGGAGGAAATCCATTTTGAAGGACTCTGTATGGCCGGCAGTCTCGGCAGGCTTTCCGCGGCGCCCAGGGTGTATTACCTGGACAATTATTCCTGTAACGGAAAGCTGTATGACGGATATTACTATTTTGACAAGTATGGACGGCTGGACCCGGAGCCTGGAATCCATGTCCTCTCTCAGGCGTGCGCCGGCAGGGTTTTCGAGGGACTGTATTATTTCGGCGAATCCGACGGCAGGCTCTCCTCAGCCGCCGGCGTCACTGACCGGGGCTTTTCCTATGGGGAAGATGGCAGGGTCGTCCAAAACAGCCGGAAGGAAGGCCGGGAATCGCTTCTCCAGCTTCTGAAGCGTGAACTTACCAAAGTGGTGAGATCCTACGGAGGCGTCTGGGATATCTGCATCAGGGACCTGGAATCCGGGGCAGAGCTGCAGATCGGAACCGGGCCCGTATACGCGGCCAGCCTGATCAAACCCTTTGTAATGGCGCGTACCTTCCAGGAAATGGACAGTATCCTTCTTCATATGGCAGCGAAGCTTTCCCTGCCGCCGGAGGATCCCCAGGTGAAGGAGGCTGTGGACAGTCTTCTGCACAGGATGATCACGGTGAGCGACAACGAAGCCTACAACGAGCTGGTCCGGCTTCAGGCAGAATCCGGGGATTTCCTCGAGGGGGCACGTTTGATGAACGATTACCTTTCGGAGCAGGGGTATGCCGACACTACCGTACAGCATTCCCTTCTGCCTGCCGAGAGCGCCCTTGTCACCACCGGGGATAAGAATATGACATCCCCCGTGGACTGTGCTCTTCTGCTGGAGCGGATCTACCGGGGAGAGTGTGTCAGCAGGGAGGCGTCGAAGGAAATGCTTTCCCTCCTTCTTCAGCAGCAGGATATCTACAAGATCCCCTCCGGACTTCCGGCAGGGGTGCAGTGCGCCAGCAAAAGCGGGGACACGGAGACGAATCAGCACGATATGGGGATCGTTTTCGGCGAGAGGAACGATTATGTCCTCTGCGTCATGTCAGACGCCGTTCCCGAGGAAGGAGACGCCATCGACCAGGTCCGGGAAATTTCCTCCCTGGTGTACAGAACAATGCAGGACTGAACGGACCCTTGTTACAGTATCCCGCCGGCGG
>JAFOJB010000419.1 GCA_017420455.1 Blautia sp. | reverse complement strand
TGCGCCTTGTAGGAATTGTCAGGATAGATCACGGTGACCTGGTTTCCGAACTGCTCCACAAGCCTGCGGGTAATGGTGGTTTTGCCGCTGCCGGTTCCGCCGGCGATGCCGATAACAATGGGATCATACATGGCTTTATTCTCCTTCGTGTTTTAAATTTTCATAATCCATTACAGTTCACAGCCCCCCGGCCGGGGTCTGCATGTGTTCTTACTCCTCCTTCGGGGCCTTTTTTCGCTGGCGGGCCCTGCCTCCCGGATTCTCAAAGACAGAAAGGGAGATCCCCTCCTTCTGATAAAGCTCCCGGTACCGGAGAAGAAGACAGGAAAAAATCAGGTTGTGCCGAAGGTAAGGATCATCCATGGACTCCCCGATGAGCTCCTCGATCTTTTTCACCTTGTAGATGGTCGTATTCCGATGCATGAACATTTTGGCGCTCGTCCTGGTGATGCTCCGGTCATTCATCAGATAATGAAACATCACATCCCGCAGGTTGGTTCCGTAAGCTCTGTCATACCTGGTGAGAGTCAGGACTCCCGGGTGGCACAGGATCACGATATCGCTCCCTCCCAGGATAGATTTGATGGATCTGGCACAGATATCTATGACATTATACTGCGTATACCTGGCGAAATTCATGCATCGGACTTCCCCGTCCAGCCGGACCGCCATGGCGATGGGGAACATACGGTGGCATTGCCGGTACATGACCCGGAGGGCGGTAATGGAGGTGAAGGGATTGCCGATCATGGCGGCGGCGTGATGCCTGGCCAGGAGGCCTTCAAATGCTTCAGTGGAAAACTCCAGGGGGCAGTAATGAATCTCGGAGGAAAGCAGGATCACGATCTCGTCCCCCATCACGGCGAGGTTGGTTTCCGGAAAGAACTCCTTCAGAGGCTCCAGAAGATGCAGAAGAGAGGGATCCTCCTCCCCGGAGGGCAGCTGTTCAGAGCGTACCAGTACCAGGCGCATATTCTTTTTGGGAGGATTCGGAAGATTGTGCAGCATCAGGATACAGGTCTCGTCAGTTTCCGAGGATTCCGCGAGGATCCTGGAGAACAGCAGCTGGAAGGACATATCCTTAGCCGGAAATACCCGCTTCTGGTTCAGAAGAAGAGGCTCGCATAATTCCGCCAGGGAGAAAGCGAAGGCGGTATAAAAACGCTCCTTCTCTGTTGTGGAAAAAAGAAGATAACCCGCAGATTTCTGGAAAGGGATAAGAAGGAACAGGCTTCCTTCCTCCTCAAAAAACACCGGCTCCCGCAGGTCTTTCTTCTGCCGGAGCAGCAAAGAGACGGGAGCGGGATTTTCGGAGGAATCCAGAAGGAGGCTGCCGATCAGCCGGCTGTCCTTATGTGTAACCTTGTCGTACAGAAACCGCAGCTTCTCGTCCAGAAGTACTATGGAACAGCCGCTGAGCTCATGTGCATTCTTCACAAGCTGATGAAGGGTGTAGGGAGCCGAATTCTGCAGAGCACTGACCATACCGTACTGGCCGGAGAAAAAACGGTTCAGCAGATTGCACAGGGCCGGTGCGGGAAGGCTGGTGCAGAGAAAATTCATCTCTTCCGGAACACAGACAGCGGACTGCACAAGGGCATCCTCCTGGCCGGGTTCTGCGGCCAGGAGAAGAGTTCCGGTTCTTTGCTGTGAAAGAACTTCCCTGCAGATTCCGGGAGAGCCGATGCAGAGGAAGCCGGGATCAAAATCCGCTGCGGATTCCAGAAGCAGAACAGAGCAGGCCTGGACAGGTTCCTTATGGATCATCTGATACTGCAGGTGGTCGTACAATGGGATGAAAAGATCAGATAGAAAGTAGCGCATGTCAACCTCTCAGGAGCGGCGGCATAAAGCGTCCGCCGTGTATAATTTCAGACTATATTATAATCAAAAAGTTCCTGTCAGGCAATAAGGAGTTGTGCAGAAGATGCACAGAATTGTGCTGTTTGACCATAGTAGAATACGGGCAGGATTGTTATAATATTCACATAATGGAAGGCTGAAAGGAACGACAGATAAAACATCTTTCTATAACAAAAATGGAGGATAAGGTATGTACGAACGTGTAGAGCGCATCAAAAAACGCGTAGTTGTGGACACATATCCCATCTGCATCGAGAAATACCGCATTACTCTGGATGTGCTGGAGAAGACCAAAAATGATCCGGTTATCATTCAGAGAGCAAAGATCCTGGATGCGACGGTGGAGAGAATGCCCATCGCCATCGCAGACGATGAACTGCTGGTAGGAGTCGGAGCCAGCAAGCCCATGGGTCTGGAAATCGACCCGAACTACGGGATCTGGTCCCAGGATGAGATCGACTCTCTCATCGAGGACGGATTCCAGATGGATCCCCAGGATGTCAGAGATCTGCAGGAGCTGAACAAAAAGCACGATCCTGCCACCATGATCGGTCTGATGGGAGATATCTTCTATGAGCCGGAAAATGAGAGGATCCTTTCCCTTCTGAAGGCCGGTCTCATTCTGCCTCCCTGGAAGGATAAGGCCGTGGGCCGCGGTGTAGGCGGCGGATACTGCCAGTCCGGGCTCGGCCTTGGGCCTTCCCTGATTCTGCTGGCCGTGGATTACAACAAGATCCTCACCGTCGGGACCAACGGGCTGATCCGTCAGTGCGAACAGGAAATGGAGAAGCTCCGCTATTACAACAAGGGAGATATCGACAAATATCGTTATTACAAGGCGGTCATCATGTGCCTTAAGGCCATGAACAAGCTGGCGGCAAGATATTCCGCCCTGGCCAGGGAAATGGCGGAAAAAGAAACGGATCCCGCGAGAAAGCAGGAGCTGCTGACCATCGCGAAGAACTGCGAAAGAGTTCCGGCTGAGCCGCCTACGACCTTCTGGGAGGCAATGCAGTGCTTCTGGTTCCAGTTCCTGATGCTGAGCCCCTCCACAACGCTGCCCGGCTGCCGTTTCGACCAGTATATGTATCCCTTCTATAAAAAGGATCTGGAAAACGGTAATATCACGCCGGAATTCGCCACAGAGCTTCTGTGCTGCCTGCGCCTGAAGGATATGGAGCTGAACCGTACCTCCGGAAAGAACAACCGGAAAAAGAATTCCGGTATGGCGAAATGGCACAATTTCACCATCGGCGGACAGAAGGCGGACGGAACCGACGGTACCAACGATCTGACCTATCTGATGCTGGATGCCGCGAAGATTACCAGAACCCCGCACCATACCCTGACGGTCCGCGTCCATGAGGGAACGCCGGAGAAGCTTCTGGTGAAGGCTCTGGAAGTGGTCCGCGAAGGCCTTGGTCTTCCGGCCTTCATTTCCGACGACAGCTATATCAAATGCTTTACAGAGCGCGGCGTACCCATCGAGGACGCCAGGGAGTATGTCATGACAGGCTGCCT
>JAFOJB010000418.1 GCA_017420455.1 Blautia sp. | reverse complement strand
TCGTGGAGGAGCTGCCGGACAGAAATGAGATTCTGGGGCGGGTTCTCCGGCACTTTGAAAGATGTTATGAAATCTTCTGCGCTGACAGCGGCCTTTCCGGTCTTTTGCGGGAGTATCAGCAGCTCCTTGCCAATAAGGACCAGCCGGTCCGGGTGCTGGATCAGAACGCGCCTTATGAGGGTATTTGTCTCGGTATCAATGCCGCCGGAGAGCTGCTGGTAAAAACAGAGGACGGAACGGTAAGAACCGTGAATTCCGGCGAAGTATCCGTCCGGGGATTATACAGCTATGTATGATTACGGGGCAGAAGACCTCATTCGTTGAAAAGCGGTTTTGCCGGAGCAGAAAACCCCATTCATTGAACGGAACAAAATCCCCGTTCATCGAAATGTGCTTTTGCACCGGAAAACAGATCCTTACACAACAGGAGATTACCATGTATCAGGAAAATATCGTGCTCTGCGGCGCCAGCGCCTACGAGCAGAAATATTATTTTAATCAGGATTTCAACTCCCTGCCGGAGAGTGTAAAAAAAGAGCTGCAGATCATGTGTGTTCTTTTTACAGAAGAGATCGGGGGCATTCTGACGCTGGAATTCGACGAGGAAGGAAATCTTACCTTCCGTACGGAAGCCCTGGAGGCGGATGCCAGATACGACGAGATCGGAAGCGCTTTGAAGATCAAGAATCTTCAGAATGAAAAAAGGGAGCTGCTGGAGGCCCTGGAAATGTACTACAGGGTATTCTTCCTGGGAGAAGACTTTCAGGAAGGAGAGGCAGAAACTGCAGGTCAGAAACCAGCGGAGGCAGTGAAGGACAGACAGGCAGAAACCGCGGATCAGAAGCAGGTAAAGGCAGAGAAAGATGTGCAGGCAGAAGCCTCGGATCACAGGCAGGCAGCAGCTGTGAAGGATGAACGGGCATATGCTTCAGGAAATGCTCCGGAACAGAAGCAGAACCGCGGCAGGAGACAGGACGGGGAAAAGGCATGAGTTTCCGCTGGAAGATCAGAGATATAGAAATTGAGAATCCCCTGGTACTGGCGCCTATGGCCGGTGTCACGGACCTTCCCTTCCGCAGGCTCTGCAAAGAGCAGGGAGCAGGGCTCTGCTGTATGGAGATGGTCAGCGCGAAGGCAATCTCCTTTCATAATAAGAATACGGAAGAGCTGATGGTAACGGATCACGGAGAACGTCCTGTATCCATGCAGATATTCGGCAATGAGCCGGATCTGATGGCGAAGGTTGCAGCCGCCATTGAAGAACGGCCTTTTGATATCCTGGATATCAATATGGGATGTCCGGTTCCGAAGGTAGTCAATAACGGCGAGGGCTCTGCTCTTTTGAAGGACCCCGATCTGATCGGGGAGATTGTCGGAAAGGTCGTGAAAGCAACCAGAAAGCCGGTGACGGCCAAGGTACGGATCGGCTTCGAAAATGCGCCGGTGGACATTGTGGAGATTGCAGGAAGGATTGAACGGGCCGGGGCAGCAGCCATTGCAGTCCATGGAAGGACCAGGCAGCAGTATTATTCCGGGAAGGCCGACTGGGAAGCCATCCGTCGGGTAAAATCGGCTCTTTCGATTCCTGTCATCGGGAACGGGGACGTTGTGTCGCCGGAATCTGCAGAGGCCATGATGAAGGAAACCGGCTGCGATGCAGTCATGATCGGCAGAGCGGTACGGGGGAATCCCTGGATATTCCGGGAAATCCTGTACTACCTGGAGACTGGGAAAAAGCCGGATAGGCCTTCGCATAGCGAGGTGCGCAGCATGATCCTCCGGCACGCCAGGCTGGTCATAGAGCAGAAGGGAGAGTATACCGGAATTCGGGAGATGCGAAAGCATGTCGCCTGGTATACGGCAGGAATGCCCCACAGCGCCGCCCTCCGCAGAGATTCCAATTCCCTGGAAACCTATGAAGAACTGGAAAGACTTCTGGAATGGCTGAAAAATGAATGAGTTACAGTCCCCAGACGGTGAGACCGTGAACCGTAACCACCTCTGAACAGGAAGAACATGAATAAAAGTGTCATTCTTGACAAGGGCGGGGATTCTGGATATAATATGTAGATTGTAATTAGCAGGGTTTTCCGCACTTTTTTGCAGAATACAATCTGAATTATAGGATAGATTCCCCTGATAAGAGGAATAGGGGAACAGAAAGGGCGTCCGCTATGGAGGAAAAGAAAACAATACTTACATCGTCAGGTCTTCGTAATCTTCAGGAAGAGCTGGAGGATCTGAAAGTAAACAAAAGAAAAGAAGTAGCCGAAAAGCTGAAGGAAGCCAGAGCGCAGGGAGATCTTTCCGAGAATGCGGAATACGATGCGGCAAAAGATGAGCAGAGGGATATCGAAGCGAGAATTGAAGAGCTGGAAAAGATCCTGAAGAACGTCGATGTCGTGGATGAAGATGATGTAGACAGCGAGAAGATCAGTATCGGCTGTAAAGTGAAGGTTCACGATATTACCTTTGACGAGGATATCGACCTGTATATTGTGGGTTCTACAGAGGTGAACAGCCTGGAGGGAAAAATTTCCAATGAATCGCCGGTCGGCCGCGCTCTTATGGGGGCGAAGCTGGGAGATATCGTGACAGTAGAAGCGCCGGATGGTCAGATGGAGTTCCAGGTGCTGCAGATTGAAAAACATATCTGAGAATAAAGAAGACAGATTCTGCAGAGCCGGCTGCAGCCTGGCCGGCTCTGCAGAACTGTCGTCAGACAACAAATGTGTGTAAGGAACTGTAAAGGTTATTTATGGACAGCTCCTACGTATATATTTGCCTGTAAGAGGAGGAACAAACGTGGCAGAAGTGAATAATCAGGAACAGGATCTGAACCAGCTGCTGAAGGTCCGCCGGGAAAAGCTGGCAGAGCTTCAGAACGAGGGAAGAGATCCCTTCAAGATCGTGAAATATGATGTGACGCATCACAGCCAGGAGATCAAGGACGGTTTCGAAGAACTGGAAGGCAAAACCGTGACTGTGGCAGGCCGTATGATGTCAAAGCGTATCATGGGCAAGGCGTCCTTCTGCCATGTCCAGGATCTTCAGGGAACCATTCAGGCCTATGTTGCCCGGGACAGTATCGGGGAGGATTCCTACAAGGATTTCAAGAAGCTGGATGTCGGCGATATCATCGGGATCAGGGGTGAAGTATTCAGGACCAAAACCGGAGAAATCTCTGTTCATGCTTCCGGGCTGACCCTTCTTTCCAAGAGCCTGCAGGTTCTTCCGGAGAAATATCATGGTCTGACCGACCGGGATGCAAGATACCGTCAGAGATATGTGGACCTGATCATGAACCCGGAGGTAAAGGATACCTTTATCAAACGTTCGAAGATCATCAGCTCCATCCGGCGTTTCCTGGATGCCCAGGGCTTCATGGAGGTGGAAACGCCGATGCTGGTATCGAATGCAGGCGGCGCGGCTGCCCGTCCCTTTGAGACCCACTTCAATGCCCTGGATGAGGATTTCAAGCTTCGCATTTCTCTGGAGCTTTACCTGAAGAGGCTGATCGTGGGAGGTTTGGAGCGCGTGTATGAAATCGGCCGGGTGTTCCGGAACGAGGGACTTGATACCCGCCATAACCCCGAATTTACCCTGATGGAACTCTATCAGGCCTATACCGATTATCACGGTATGATGGACCTGACGGAGAATATGTACCGCCATGTAGCCCAGGAGGTGCTGGGAACCACCATCATCACTTATAACGGCGTGGAGATGGATCTTGGAAAGCCCTTCGAACGGATCACCATGGTAGATGCGGTAAAGAAGTATTCCGGCGTCGATTTCAACGAGATTCACACCCTGGAGGAGGCCCGCGCGGCTGCGAAGGAGCATCATGTGGAATTTGAGCAGCGTCATAAACGCGGAGATATCCTGAATCTCTTCTTCGAGGAATTTGCGGAGGAGCATCTGATCCAGCCTACCTTCGTAATGGATCATCCCATTGAGATTTCTCCGCTTACCAAGAAAAAACCGGAGGATCCGAATTATGTGGAGCGCTTTGAGTTCTTCATGAACGGCTGGGAGATGGCCAACGCCTATTCCGAGCTGAACGATCCCATTGACCAGAGAGAGCGTTTCAAGGCGCAGGAAGAGCAGCTTGCCCAGGGCGATGAAGAAGCCAACACCACCGATGAGGACTTCCTGAATGCACTGGAAATCGGTATGCCCCCCACCGGCGGCATCGGCTACGGCATCGACCGTATGGTCATGCTCCTCACAGATTCCGCAGCGATCAGAGATGTCCTGCTGTTCCCGACGATGAAGAGCATAAAAGAATAAAAGCCAGTGTTTATGCGGCTTCGCGGGCACTTTCGGGTGTCTGAAAAGATGGTTTTGTACCAGTTTTGTACCAATCTGAAGAAGATTTTTGAAGAGTTATGAAGAAGACAGGCAGGATGAGCCAGTGGGATGCTGGGCTTCCTGCCTGTTTTTGGTACAGGAAACGAATTGTTTAACCGAGGGTAAGGTGATATAATCAAATTAGCTTGTCAGAAACTATGATCAATGACGGAGAGGAGGATGTCAGCTGTGTGTACAGTCCAAGTAGAAATACCGAATGAAGTTTTATATGACACACATATGAACCAAAAGGAAGCACTGGCATTTGCCCGGCAGATGGTTGCTTTGGGATATTACACTAGAAACAACGTTTCCTTGGGTTACTGTGCACAGATCGCAGGAATGTCAGAGGAAGAGTTTATCCTGTTTCTTGGAAAGAATCAAATCAGTATTTTCAGATTTGATGATGAAAATGAATTGTTGAGGGATATAGAGAATGCGTAAGGTGATTGTGAACTCAACACCGTTGATTGCGTTATGTAAAGCGGGAGAATTGCTCTTACTCAAACGAATGTATGAGGAAATAACGATACCAGAAGCAGTTTATTCAGAAATTATATCCAAAAGTGACATTGTTGCTAAGGCTGTTAGGGAAAATGAGGATTGGATCAAAATACTTTCAGTAGAAGATAAGAGCAATCGCAAAATGTATAAGGCAAAGCTTCATGATGGTGAAGTGGAAGTAATGATGTTGGCACAGGAAATCAAAGCAGATGTAGTGATTATTGACGATTACGCAGCAAGAAAAACAGCCGAATATCTTGGCCTTCCTTTAACCGGGACTCTTGGTGTTCTTATTAAGGCAAAGCGTAATGGATTCATACAGAAGGTTATGCCGATTATTGATAAGCTTACTATGAACGGTATTTATCTTTCGGAGGATCTTAAACAACAGGTTAGGAATTTGGTTGGCGAATAAGAAAAGAATCATTTTTACAGGGTTATCCGCACTGAGTGTGGAGCCCTTTTTTTATTGCCAAAAAACAGAAGGAAAAGGAGGATTATGGAAAATGTGCAAAGTAATAGCAATTGTAAACCGGAAAGGCGGCTGTGC
>JAFOJB010000417.1 GCA_017420455.1 Blautia sp. | reverse complement strand
TGTGTACAGGCCCCGCCAGGCTCCTCCTTCCAGCACAAGGCAGCCGGGAGTGATGTTACTCCCGGCTGTGCCGCTGGCTATAGAATCCAGTTTACTATATACCTGCATATTCTGTTCCTGTATTTTCTGTCTCAGTTCTTAGTCCGGCATGCCGTCCCCATCCATGTCTACTCCCATATCCGGTCCTACATCCACAGACATCGGAGGCGGCGGCATCATAACCGACCCGCCGAAACCGCCGTGTCCGCCGCTGCCGAAGAATTCTTTTCCGATCATGTTGTGGCGCTTGCGGGTCTCCTCGATCAGGTTGGAGATCATCTGCATTACCACCTTGGGCTTGCCGATATTTTTCAGCACTATTTCATGATCTGCGTCGATCTTCGATACCAGCACCACGGTTCCTGTTCCGCAGAGCTTCTGCCCGAAGGTTCTGCTGAGCTGGATATCCGTGACACGGTAGATCAGTGTCTGATCGGATACAGTATTAAAGATTCCTTTATCGATATAGATTCTCTCGTCATCACGAATAGTATATTTTATCGTACCAATCGGAAACCACAGAATATGTTTTCTATCCTGCCATAGAACCTTGCCCTTTGCTGCATTGAGATCTGCCATATTCTCCCTCCTTCTGATTTCTGCGGGCGGCTGTTTCTTTTCTGCCCCATACTCCACAGGCTTTCCGGACTGCATGGCGCTCCGCACTTGCAGTCCACCTATGATAATTATACCAGTTTCCTGGAATTATGCAAGTAAAACACGTGTCCTTTCGTTATAGTTCACGGTCTCACCGGCCGTGGAATGTAACCTCTGTCGTTACTGATTCAGCGGTAATTCTGTATGACGATCTGGAGTTTGTCTACGCCGCGGTAGGTGTTGATCTCGGGATAGTAGGTGATGGCGGCAGGCTTTCTTTTTGCCGCGAACTCCAGGAAGGCATCCGTGTCTCCAAACCAGATGGCGTCCACACAGGCGCCGGACTGTTCGACTGCCTGCATCTTGACGACGTTCTGATTTTTCCCGATGACCCTCACGTCCTTCAGTGTCACGCCCTTACAGGCAAAAACCGGTTTCTCATTTCCTTTTCCGAAGGGTTCCAGGAGCTCCAGCGACCGGGCGAACCGAAGGCTCAGATAAGAAAGAGGCAGTGCGATATCAATGTGGATCTTCGGGACCAGATCCTCCTCGGTCAGGGTACAGTTTTCGTTCAGACGCCTCCGGAATTCCCCGATCTTCTCCTTTTCCAGGGAAAGCCCTGCTGCCAGGGGATGGCCTCCGAACTGCAGCAGAAGATCCTCGCACTTCACCAGCTCCTCATACATGGAATAAGCTTCTATGGAACGCCCGCTCCCCTTCACCGCCTTCTGGGAGTCGGTCAGCACGAAGACCGGCTTATTGTATTTTTCCCGGACCCTCCCGGCAATAATCCCCGCCAGGCTTTCATGGCATTCCGGCAGATAGATCACCAGCACCCGGTCCTCCCTGAGACCTTCGTTTTCCACCTGGTCTATGGCCTGCAGCTTTCCCTTCTCTGTCATATCCTTCCGTTCATCATTCAGGACCTTCAGATCCTCGGCAAGATGAAAGGCTTCCTCCTCTTCCCGGCAGTCCAGCAGTGCCAGAGCCCTGGCTGCCGTATCCAGTCTTCCGCTGGCATTGATGCACGGTCCCAGAATAAAGCCGATATGATAGGCGGTGAGCTTCCTGCCGTCTCCGATACCGCAGCATCTGATCAACCCCCGCAGGCCGGGATTCCCGGAATGCAGAAGTCTCCGGAGCCCTTCCTTTACCAGGATGCGGTTTTCCCCCTGCAGCTCCATGACATCGCCCACTGTAGCGATGGCGGCAGGCTCAAGGAAGGCTTCCAGTTCCTTTGCAGGGATCCCGGCCAGCTCATATAAGACGCAGATCAGCTTGTAGGCCACTACCGCGCCGCAGATATTCCTGTTCGGATAGCTGCAGTCGGACTGCCTGGGATTCACCACCGCGTGGGCGGGCGGAAGCCTGTAGATTCTCTCCCCGGCTTTTTCCTCATAGGGAACCTCGTGATGGTCCGTGACCACCACTGTCATTCCCAGATCCACAGCCTGCCGGATCTCCTCTCCTGCCGCAATCCCGTTGTCGCACGTCACGATGGTATCGATCCCGCATTCATATGCTTCCGTGATCAGATGCGCATGGATTCCGTACCCATCCTCGATCCGCTTTGGAATGTAGGTATCCACATCCGCTCCAAGACGGCGAAGCCCTGTCATCAGGATGTAAGTGGCCGTGACTCCGTCAATATCATAATCCCCGATCACCCGGATCTTTTTGTGCTCCCGGATCTTCTCAAGAAGAAGAGCCGCTGCCTTATCGCAGTCCTTCAGAAGGTGCGGAGACGGTATTTCCTTCATGGTTCCTCTGAGATAGAGTTCATATTCCTCGTCAGTCTGGATTCCCCTGTTCCGGATGATTCTGGCCAGAACCGGATCTATCCCATGCTTTTTCCCGATTTCAGCATAATTCCCACTTTTCGTGGTGACAACCCATTTTTCCATACAGCTTTTTCCTTTTCCGTTTTTTCAGGTTCTTCTGCAGCTCCCTTTTCTCTTTTTCTTCCGGGTCTTCCATATTACACGTTGCTATTCACAGCCCTCCACAACATTCGGAATTCCCGCCCTGCGGGCTCTCCTGGCGCTTCGCGCCTGAATTTCTCATCTTGCGGAGTGACAGCTTTCGCAGTCCTGGCCGGATAAGAGACCGGATTTTCCGCTCTTTACAAAGCGGCTGAGAGAGGCAGGTAAAGACGACCGACGCCGCCTAAAAAAGGCTGCCGCACATTCTACAGTGCAGCAGCCTACAAAGCCTTCTTTACTTCGCCGCCGATACTTCAGGCGGCTCAGGCTTTTTTATTCCTCGCTGTTATTATCCGCATTCTTTGCAGCTTCCTGTGCCGCAAGTCTTTCCGCTACACGCTTTCTGTTTTTCTTCTTCGGCTGAGAGGGATCTCTCTGAGGCTTCTGGCCTTCCTTCTTAGCGGATGCGGCAGCAGCCTTCTGAGCGGTTTCTGCCTGAACAGCAGCGGCAGCTCTCTGGGCGTGTCTGCTTCTCATGACATACCACAGTGCGCCTGTGATGCATACAGAGGAATAACCGCCGCAGATGATACCTACCATCAGAGGAGCAGCAAACTCACGGATGGAGGATACGCCCAGAATAAACAGCGCAGTCACCATGACAAAGGTAGTCAGGGAGGTGTAGATCGTTCTGGTAAGGGTCTCGGTGATACTTGCGTTTACCACGTCCTCCAGGTTTTCCTTTCTGGTCGTGGAGTTCAGGTGCTCACGAATACGGTCGAAGATAACGATGGTCGCGTTGATCGAATAACCGACGATCGTCAGCATGCAGGCGATAAAGGTATTACCCACGGATACTCTTGCGATGGCGTAGAAGGTGATAACGACCAGTACGTCATGCAGCAGGGCCAGTACGGCGCTGCCCGCGAAACGGATATCCTTGAAACGGAACCAGATATACAGCAGCATGCAGATGGTGGCGATGATCACGGCGATGATGGCGTCCTTACGCATCTCGGAGCTGATCGTCGCGGAAATGCTTTCTG
>JAFOJB010000416.1 GCA_017420455.1 Blautia sp. | reverse complement strand
CAAGGACAGTGGAGACCGGCGGATGATCCACAAGCCCGATCCGGAAGGGAAGCTCAAGTCCATGGTAATAGAAGAACGTTCCCACGAAATTCCACAGGGGCATCATTCCTCTTCCCTTATCCTCATCGTCACGGATCAGTTTTTCTGCTTCACTGCGGTCAAAATAGTCCCAGTACGGGCTGGAATCGTAGGAGGAAAGTATATCCCAGAGCTTGTTCCGGAAGGTTCTTGATTTCTGGATCTTGTACTGCCATCCGCCGAAGGAAGGTATTCCTTTCGGAATCTCCAGTGCGGGGGTATCCAGCTTCAGATCGTCCCCCACATATTTAGCCAGCTCCTTCTTCCAGCCATATTCTGCGAAGGGAGCTTCCACCAGCCACGGATCACATTTTTTATACATTTCGTAGTGAAGGCGCATCACCTGCCGGAACTGGGTATTGGAATAGCTGAGGCGGAACAGATTCTCATTATTGACCAGCTGAATCTGATTGATCTTGTAATTCAGCTGCTCCAGCACATAGCCCTGGAAATTCGGCAGTCTCTGGCGGAGCAGGAAGCTGTCGGCCGTATCCCAGGCGGAAACCCCGCACATTTTATATCCGTCCACAATATCACGGATCTTTTCGCGGAGCCCTTCTCTGACCTCCGGCCGGACATATCGGTTCTTGAAGCTGAAGGACCGCAGATCCTCCGCCTGTTCATAGATTCGTATGGTCTTTTTGGCGAAGGGCTTGAAGGCTGCGCTGGCATGGGCCTGCATGGCTGTGGCTTTATTCATCCAGAGGTGGTCGTAGGAATTGTAGGAGCCAAGACACCCGTCGGTCTGAAATACGCCGCTCATGACTTTTTTCAGGATCTCATCATCCGGAAGCTCCATGGGAGCCGCCGGAGGCTTCACCGTGTGCGGGATACCGTAATGCTCTGAGATCAGCCTGGAGATGATCACATCCGGATGGGCTTCAAAGCCATTGGTGACCGTATGCAGCTTTTCCTTCTGGCCGGCCATCAGCAGCATGGCAAGATACAGCCTGCTGTCTCTTCCTCCCGTCAAAGGCAGACGGATTTCTTTGCTGTCCTTCAGAACGGCCCTGATCCGGTTGATACAGGCAGTGGTGTAGTCAGAAACCGTTTTTTCATACTCGTTGTCCGGGATGCTGCCCGAAAACCAGTCGGGATGGGTTTCCACATGGAGCATTCTGCCATCGTAGAAAAGATCCGACCCGCCCTCCAGCCGCTTCACCTGCTCCACGGTGGTCCTGCCCTCCAGAAGGCCCCCCCATACGACAAGGAGGGAAAGATTGGGAAGAGAAAGCTCCGGATTTTCCAGGATGTTCCGGATGCACCGGATCCGGTTGGAGACGATCAGCAGGTTTTCGTCTTCTGCATAATACAGGTGCTGAAAGCCCATCACATCGCAGGAGGCCCGAAGCCTTCCGCCGGCATCCAGAAACGCGTAGCTGTACTCGCCCATGTACTTTCTGCGGATGGCTGCTCCCCGGGTTGTCTCCATGATCTTCATAAAAGCCCTGGCATCCAGGACCGGGAGATCTGCCGGTTCTGTTACCTGCTCTGTCACCATCCCATGGACTGCCATGGCACCTCTCTCTGATACAGTAAACTGTCTGTGATCCAATTCTGCGTCCGACCGGAAGTCGTAGGAGGAAAAATGGATCATACAGGCCTTCCAGTCCTCCGTATGATACAGATCCCTCCCGCAATGGTCGAAATGCAGACTTCTGTCCAGCACCTCTTCTTCCAGGAGCTTATTTGTAAAATGCTCAATGCTTCCCTTTTTTGAAAGCAGAACCACGAAAATACCCATTCCTGTTCACCGTTCTCTGAATATTCTTTCTGCCGTGATGCAGCTGTTCACGGCCTCTGTCTGGCAGTACGCCTGACCTTCTCAGGACTGTCGAAAATAACCTGTACAGTCAGGCACTGTACACAAATAACTACCGAATTCTGCTTGCCCAAATCCAAATCTGACTGCGTTGTTGTCAGCCAGCGATGCTTCCTTATTGTAACATCTGCCTTCATGATTTGTAAATATGGATCATTTCCAGGACGGAGGCTGCATACAGCTGCGCTCCGTAGTGGAGGGCGGTATCGTCCGTGCAGAATTTCGGACGATGGAGTTCTTCCACCGTGTCTCCTTCTGCCGTGCTTCCTACCCAGTAGAAAAAGGAAGGCGCAAAGCTTCGGTACAGGGAAAAATCCTCGCTGGCCAGAGAAGGCGGCGCGTCTGTCACGCGGCAGCCTGTCGCGGCAGCGCATTCTTTTGCGATTTTTGTCATCTCCGGCGAATTCCAGACAGAAGGAATCCGTTCATTCCAGAGGATCTCGGAACGGCATTCGTAGGCCTGGGCTGTCTTTTCCACGATGGTCTCTACCCTTTCGATGGCCCTGTCCAGGGCACTTTCGGAAAGAGAGCGGATCGTAGCCTTCATCATCACCCG
Organism: Blautia sp.; assembly: GCA_017420455.1. Taxonomy (GTDB): domain Bacteria; phylum Bacillota; class Clostridia; order Lachnospirales; family Lachnospiraceae; genus Blautia_A. The sequence goes on along the minus strand of JAFOJB010000416.1, from coordinate 833 downwards.
GTCTACTACGAGATTCACAGGACTTCCGCCCTGGATCATGTTGATGGACAGCACCACGGAATCCAGGGGATTGATATTTCTGCTCACTACTGTCTGCAGGGACTGGACCATGGCTCCGGCGCAGACAATGGGATCGATATTCAGGTGCGGCATGGAGCCGTGCCCGCCTGCCCCGAAGATATGGATCTCCAGATTCCTTTTCGCGGACATCAGAGGTCCTTCATGGCATACGATATTTCCCGTCCGCACAGAAGGCCAGTTATGCATGCCGAAGCAGCAGCCGGGGTGGATCAGGTCGAAGAGCCCGGCATCGATCATCATCCTGGCTCCGGTGGTTCCTTCTTCGGCTGGCTGAAATACGAAATCGGCGGTTCCCTGGAAAGCCCCGTCTTTTCTGGCGCGTTCCAGCAGCAGGATCCCGCCCAGGAGGGAGGCGGTGTGGAAATCATGCCCGCAGGCATGCATTACTCCAGGGTTCTGTGACTTATAAGGGCTTTCCACCTGCTCTGTCTGGGGCAGAGCGTCAATATCCGCCCGGAGCATGACCTCCGGGCCGGCGCCCTCTCCCCGCAGCCTGGCAACGAGTCCTGTATTTACCGGCAGTGGGAGAATTTCGATGGACGGGATTTCCGACAGAAATTCCCGGATCTTTTCTGTGGTACGCACTTCCTTCCCGGATAATTCCGGGTGCATGTGAAGATCCCTCTTAAAGGCCAGGATCTTTTCGTATTCTTCTGTCGTAAGTTTGTATGTGTTCCTACGGTCCGGATATTCCATATATGTAATCTCCTCTGAGAGTATTGTTCTGGTTCTGTACGCGGTGTCCGCGCTTT
>JAFOJB010000415.1 GCA_017420455.1 Blautia sp. | reverse complement strand
CTGGCGTCTCGACGGACTGGGAAGGAAATTTGTCCGCAGCCAAAGGACTTTACGTCCTGCAGGCGCGGACTAATTTCCTTCCCAGTCAGGAGAGCCGACAGACGCCAAAAACATAAGGCCCCGTCCGGGAAGGCGCTCCGCTCCCGACCGTCCGCTGTAAGTATCATCCCGTTCACTGTAAGCCTGATCCCGTCCGGGGTAAAGAAAGACGTAAAGAAAGACGCCAGGAAAGGCAAAGAAAGATTTTTGTCTGTTTCGGGATAATAGATTGACGGAACCCCCATTTTTGAGTAAAATAGATGCGTACATTGTGAGCGAACGTCAGCTGCTGAAAAATCAGGACATCAGATAAGACGACGAACGCATCCCGTCACAATGACAGAGGAGGAATTATTATGGAAAACAGGCGTGTGAGGATGGACAAAAAAAGCAATCTGCTTCAGCTTGAGGAATACATGTATCCGCTGGTGGATGTGGCAACCCCAAATGTGTTCCGAAATCTGTTTCCGTACTCGGAAGTTCCCAAGATTGCTTTCAATGACAGAATCGTTCCCCACCACATGCCGGACGACATATGGATCACAGATACCACCTTCCGGGACGGACAGCAGTCCAGAGCCCCGTATTCCACTGAACAGATCGTCAGGATCTATGATTATCTGCACAAGCTGGGAGGTCCCGAGGGAAGGATCAGGGCGTCGGAATTTTTCCTTTACAGCAAAAAGGACAGAGACGCCGTAGAAAAATGTATGGAACGGGGATATGAGTTCCCGGAAGTCACCAGCTGGATCCGCGCCAACAAACAGGATTTCCAGCTGGTAAAGGATATGGGAATGGCTGAAACAGGCATCCTGGTAAGCTGTTCCGACTATCATATCTTTTATAAAATGAAGATGAACAGAAGACAGGCCATGGAGCATTACCTCAGTATCGTTAAGGAATGCCTGGAGATCGGCGTCGCGGTCCGATGCCATCTGGAGGATATTACCAGAGCGGATATCTACGGCTACGTGATTCCTTTCTGTCTGGAGCTTATGAAGCTTCGTCAGCAGTACGGCATTCCGGTAAAGGTAAGGGCCTGCGATACCATGGGCTACGGGGTCAATTACCCCGGTGCCGTGATTCCCAGGTCGGTCCCCGGAATCATCTACGGACTGATGATTCATGCAGGAGTTCCCTCAGAGCTTATTGAATGGCATGGCCATAACGATTTCTACAAGGCAGTATCCAATTCCACCACAGCCTGGCTCTACGGAGCCTGCGGCGTAAACACTTCCCTCTTCGGTATCGGAGAGCGTACCGGAAATACCCCGCTGGAGGCCATGGTATTTGAATACGCGCAGCTGCGCGGAAACCTCGGCGGAATGGATACCACCGTTATCACAGAGCTTGCAGAATATTACGAGAAAGAGATCGGTTATCATATTCCGGAAAGAACGCCCTTTGTCGGAAGGAATTTCAATGTTACAAGGGCGGGTATCCATGCGGACGGCCTTCTGAAGAATGAAGAAATCTACAATATATTCGATACGGAGAAATTCCTGAACAGGCCGGTGGAGGTGGCTGTTTCCAATACCTCCGGGTCTGCCGGCATCGCACACTGGCTGAACAGTCATTATCATCTGAAGGGCAGCCGCCAGATCGATAAAAACAGCGAGCTGGTCAGCGCGCTGAAGGCATGGGTAGATGCAGAATATGAAGGCGGCCGTGTAACGGTGCTTTCCGCCAGCGAACTGGAAACACTGGTGGCAGAAACCTGTCATAATCTCGGTATCACGCTTTGAGACAGCTCATCAGCGAAGACAAAGGGACTTTTGCAGAAAGTTGGAAAAGAACGATGGAAAAAATACAAATGAAAACCCCTCTGGTAGAGATGGACGGGGATGAAATGACCAGGATCCTCTGGCAGATGATCAAGGATGAGCTTCTTTCCCCGTTCATCGACCTGAAAACAGAATATTACGATCTGGGATTAAAACACCGTGACGAGACAGACGACCAGGTGACGGTGGATGCCGCAGAGGCGACAAAGAAATACGGGGTGGCGGTGAAATGTGCCACCATCACGCCGAACCAGGCGAGGGTGGAGGAGTACCAGCTGAAAAAAATGTATAAAAGCCCCAACGGTACCATCCGGGCGATGCTGGACGGAACCGTATTCCGCGCTCCCATTGTGGTGAAAGGAATCTCTCCCTGTGTGAAAAACTGGAAAAAGCCCATCACTCTTGCCCGTCACGCCTATGGGGATGTTTACAAAAACGTGGAGCTGTATGCGGACGGACCGGGAGACGCCTATCTTGTGTTTGAAGGAGCAGATGGGACGGTCAGGAAGGAAAAGATCCAGCATTTTGAAGCGCCGGGAGTTCTGCAGGGAATGCATAACCTGGATGCTTCGATAGAAAGCTTCGCGAAGAGCTGCTTTACCTTCGCGCTGGATACCCGTCAGGATCTCTGGTTTGGATGCAAGGATACCATTTCCAAGACCTACGATGCCAGATTCCGGGAAATTTTCCGGCAGGTCTATGAGAAGGAATACAAGGAGCGGTTCGAGAAAGAACATCTTACCTATTTCTACACCCTGATCGATGATATCGTAGCCCGGGTCATGAAGTCCGAGGGCGGGTTTATCTGGGCTTGCAAGAACTACGACGGCGATGTGATGAGCGATATGGTTTCTTCGGCCTTCGGTTCTCTCGCCATGATGACATCTGTTCTGGTATCTCCTCACGGTTATTATGAGTATGAAGCGGCGCATGGCACTGTACAGCGCCATTATTACCGCCACCTGAAGGGGGAAGAAACTTCCACCAACTCTGTGGCGACCATTTTCGCCTGGACAGGGGCCTTGAGAAAGAGGGGCGAGCTGGATGGTCTGAAGGACCTTGTGGAGTTCGCCTCCAGGCTCGAACAGGCAGTAATTGATACGATTGAAAGCGGAAAAATGACAAAAGATCTTGCGCTGATCACGGATATGGAAAATCCGACGGTATGTAACAGCCGCGATTTTATCCTGGCGATCAGAGAAAGGCTGGAGAAATGAGTAATAAACCAGTATTCCCAATGTTTATCGATCTTTCTGACAAAAATGTGCTGGTCATCGGCGGCGGAAGTGCTGCTGCCAGACGTGTCAGGAGTCTTCTGCAGTTTACCAGGAATGTTACAGTCATATCCCAGAAGCCCGGAGCAGATATCCAGGAGCTTGCAAGACTTCGTCAGATCACGTTTTTCCAGAGGGGCGTCAAGAAATCGGATTTTCAGGATAAATATATGGTGATCACTGCCATCAGCGACCGGAAGCTCTGCGATGATATCTATCGTCTGTGCAAGGAAGAGGGAATCTATGTCAATATTTCCATCGACCGTGAAAAATGTGATTTCTATTTTCCGGGAGCCTATGTTCAGGACGATCTTGTGGTCGGTGTTACAGCCGGAACACTGGACGCCAGGAAAGCCCAGAAAATCCGCCAGGAGGTGGAGCAGGCTCTGGAACGGATCCATAACGAGATGGAATGATTACAGACACGTTCTGTTTAATTGTCAGGACATTGTTCATAAATGATTGATGGAGGCAGGATCATATGAGTGAGAAAAAATATGTGGCCTATGTTGGTTCCTATACCCATGGTTCCAGCAAAGGGATCCTGGTGTATGATGTCGATGTGAAAGAGGGAACATTGAAAGAAAGAAGCGAGACGAAGGTGAGCAACGCTTCTCATGTAGCTGTTTCCAAAAACGGGAAGTATCTTTATTCCATTGAGGATGAAGGGGTAGCGGTATTCCGGAGAGACGTAAACGGAGACCTTACCAGGATCAACAGCGTGGACATCGACGGGATGCGCGGCTGTTTCCTGGCGACGGATGTGGATGGAAAATATCTTTATGTCGCCGGGTATCACGATGGAAAGGTGACGGTAGTACATACCCACAGAGACGGCCGTCTCGGCAGTCTGATGGACGGTATCTTCCACAGTGGTCTTGGCAGCGTGGCGGAGCGCAATTTCCGTCCCCATGTGAACTGCGTCCGTCCCACACCGGACAACAAATATCTGTGCGCGGTGGATAACGGCATCGACCAGGTGAAGATCTACCGGATCAACAAGAGGACCAACAAGCTGGAGCTGGTGGATATCCTTCGCTGCCCAAGGGAGAGCGGCCCCAGGATCATCCGTTTCAGCGCCAGCGGCAAGTATGCGTATATCCTGTTTGAGCTGAGCAATGAGATCAAGGTCTACACCTATGATGGTTCTGGTAAGCTGCCGGAATTTGAACTGATCCAGACGATCAGTACTCTTTCCGATGCGAATGATAAGGATGCGGTGCACAATGCCGCCTCCGGTCTGGCTCTGGCACCGGACGGACTTCATCTGTTCTGCACCACAGCCGGAGAGAATACCGTATCCATGTATGAGATCAATCCCGCGGACGGAACTCTGACGAAAAAATTCACCCTTCCCGTCAGCGGGGACTATCCCAAGGATCTGGTGATCTTCCCGGACAATCAGCATATCGCGGTGGCGAACCATTCCAGCAATACCGTTACGGTGTTCACAGTGGATTATGAGAAAAACATCATCCTCATGAGAGAGAAGCCCCACCGCGTGGAGACGCCTAACTGTATTCATATCTGGGCATGCCCGGAGGATGAAAAAGAGGTGGAAACGGAATGGGTCGAGCCTGCTGACGAGTGACAGAGGCTCCGGAGAAAAAGGCTGTTCTGCGGAAGGATGT
>JAFOJB010000003.1 GCA_017420455.1 Blautia sp. | reverse complement strand
TATTCTGTTTGAACAGGATTACAGCCATCAGAAGAAAACAGGGATGGAATTTGCCGCGTCCCAATCCATCATTACCTATGAGGTGGGAAGGGATGAATCTCTTGAAGTACTGGACTTTTCCCTGGTTTGGAGATGGCATCTGTATCTGACGATCATCAGGGATAATGAACGCGGGAAGATTTTTGTAAAAGACAGCAGCTGGAAAAAATTCTCCCGGTTTGTAACAAGGATCTTCAGGGAAGAGAAGCAGGCGACGGTCACCGGGGGGATCGATCTTTCTTTGCCTGAAAACATGCCATCACTTTTTAATTTTGTTCAACCTAAGATAAGTATAGAATTTCCTGAATTTAAGATTGGAAGAAGAGAATATTCCTTTGAGGAAGCTATGGCAGAGGCTGACAAATACTTCGGGGAACTGATCAGGATAGCCACGCCTTATTATATCTTCATCGATGAATTGGATGTTTATTACGGAGATGAGAGAAATTATATCCGAGACCTGCGCCTTGTCTATGACCTGGTCATGGAAGTGAAAAAAATGAACCGTATCTTTATCGATAAAGGATGGCAGACCACGAAGCTATTCTGCACGCTCCGTCCGGAAGTGATCCATGCTGTGGATGCCAGGGTCGCTGCCGGCAGACTTGAGGGGGAAATAGACGGATATTCGTTCCTCCTGTCCTGGGCGAGTGACGCAGAGGAAACATATACAAGCCCATTGATGAGACTGTTATTGAAGCGTATAGAAGTTGCTGAGAATCGAAATGGTGAAGGTGGGGAAACCGAGGAAGAGAGATACAGAAGATGGTTCCCGGAGAAAATTGAGGGGATGGAACCGGCGGATTATATAAAAAGACTTACTTGGAGCCGTCCCCGGGATGTAGTCAGGCTTCTGAGTGCCGCAATTAAGGTAAGAGGAAACAGTAGTTCTTTTATAAAACATGTTTTCCAGGATTTGATGAGGGAGTACAGTGCCGGAAGCCTCCGGGAATTGAAAATTGAACTGGAAGCCAGTTACCCGGCAGAAGAACTGAAAAGGGTCTTTGACTGTTTTATAAATCTACCGGAAAGATTTTCCTTACAGGAGATTAAGGAAAGGCTGGATGAAGAAGGAATTGGATGTGACAAAGAAGGCCTTTTAGCCGACCTTTACAGAGTCGGGGTAATCGGTCAGGTAGCGGGAAACCGAGTGAGATGGTCCTACCTGGGAGATCAGGGATTCAAAAGGCGAACAGATAATATCGTACATAAAGGGCTAATATTTGAATTGGGTGTGATTCCAGAGGAAGAGCCTGGTAGAGAGGAAGAACGAGAGAGAGAGGAAGAGAGGGAACGGAAAGAAAAGGAAAGGCAGGAACAGGAGAAACAGAAACGGGAACAGGAAGAGAGAAACCGGCAGGAACGGGAAAGACAGGCGCAGGAAGAAAGAGAGCGACAAGAGAGAGAAAGACAGGAACGGACGAGACAGGAAGAAGAAGAAAGAAAGCGTAGGGACCAGGAAGAAAGGGAACGGAAAGAACGGGAAAGACAGGAAGAAGAGCGGAAGAGGCAGGAAGAGGAGACAAAGTATGGCGCCGAAAGACGTCAAAAAGTCAAGTTCCTGGAAAATTTGTTCAAGAATGAGAGGCAGGAAGAGCCCAAGCACCGGGAAGAAGCGAAGAAGCGTCTTTGGACTGGAAACCCGGAAAAGGTTGGGGAAATCATTACATTTGGCCGATATCCGCAGGATGGAAAAACTGCCACCCCGACCGGAATTAAGTGGAAGGTGCTGGATGTGAAGGCCGGGAGAAGCCTTCTGATTAGCCAGTATGCCTTGGATGCAAGGGCATACAATGAGGACTGGGTAGATGTTACATGGGAAACCTGCACCCTTCGCCGGTGGCTGAACCAGGAATTTCTGCAGAAGGCGTTTACACAGGAGGAGCAGGGGAATATACTGACCAGCACTGTAGAGAATCCTGATAATCCGAAGTACGGAACTAAAGGCGGGAACGATACGACGGACAAGGTGTTTCTGTTAAGCTTAGGAGAAGCGGAACGGTATTTTTCGTCCGATGAGGCTAGGGTGTGTAAACCAACGAGGTATGCATTATCGAGGGACGAAGATATTGTTGATGAAGATGAAGGGGCTGGCTGCTGGTGGAGACTGCGCTCGCCTGGCATCAGTAGTATCCATGCCGCGAGTGTTTGGCCGGACGGCTCCCTCAGTGTGTATGGCACTGTAGTCGGTCGTTCGGTTGCCGTCCGCCCCGCTTTGTGGCTGAATCTTTCATCTTAAATCTTCTAATCTATAATCTACGTAAGCCTTCCCGGGAGGAGAATCTGAT
>JAFOJB010000414.1 GCA_017420455.1 Blautia sp. | reverse complement strand
TGAAGATTGCGGCATTTTATGAGAATATACTGGATGGAGCCCGTAAATCGGGCATTTCTGTTCTTGACGCGGTGAAGAGCCTGAAGAAGGAAGGCCTGGAGCTGCTTTATCTGAGCGGTTTCTCTTATGAGGAGAATCCCGGGGCGATAGAAGACCTTGTAAAGGCAGCAGAAATCGGCGTGGAAGGCCTGTATATGTTCTACGATTTTGGTGAAAACCCGGAGGACACGGGCTATGAAAGGCTGATCGACGCGGCGGTGCGTCTTGGCGGAAAAAATGTGCTGCTGGTACCGGGCATGCTGCCGAAGGGAACATCGTACCGGGAACAGAAGCTGACAAATATGGTCAATGCCTTTAAGCGTGCTGTCGCCTACGGACAGCAGAAAGGCATCGATGTCTGTGTGGAGGATTTTGACGGTCTGGACTCTCCTCTCTGTACCGTGGACGGCGTGGATTATTTTATGAAGGCGGTTCCTGGGATTAAGTGTGCGTTTGATACAGGGAATTTCGCACTGCATAAAGAGGATGAAGTAAGAGCCTTCGAGCGGTTCAAGGGTGCCCTCGGCACCGTTCATCTGAAGGACCGTTCCCTGACCGGGCGTTATCCGGACGACCAGTGCAAGGTCTGCGCGGACGGCAGCCGCGTTTATGCAGAAGTGACAGGCAGCGGCTATATTCACATGGAAGAAATCATGAAGCGCCTGAAGGAGATGGGATATCCGGGGAATGTGGTCGTGGAACTGTACGACTACAGCCCGGAGCATATGCTGGAAGCCATCGCAGCCTCCATCCGGTGGACGGCTGCCCATAGATGCTTCCAGTGCACAAAAGCATCACTTCGCTGAACTGCCTTTTTGCCTCATATCGCACCATAGCATTTGGCTGTAATGACCACATAGTGCTCAGATGCTGCAGGGCGATGTGGAACTGAAAACCTCGTTCATCGAAATGTGCTTGTTGGTGCTGCAGACAGGTATATTCAGATCCTGGTTGGAAGAGCTGAGAAGAAGTAAGAACAGAGAAAATAGAAAAGGATGAGAAAAGATGGAAGCTTTTGATGAGCTGACCGAGGTGGTGCGGCGGCTGCGTGCGGAGGATGGCTGTCCCTGGGACAGGGAGCAGACCCATATGAGCCTGAAGCCGGCCTGCATCGAAGAGGCTGCGGAGGTTATCTGCGGCATCAATGTATATGACCGGACCGGGAATCCCGAGAACATGAAGGAGGAGCTGGGAGATCTTCTGCTCCAGGTGGTCATGCACGCCCAGATCGCATCGGAGGAAGGGCTCTTCACACTGGAGGATGTGGTGAATACCATCAAGGAGAAAATGATCCGCCGGCATCCCCATGTATTCGGGGATACCAGGGTGAACACAGCCGGAGAGGTTCTTCTGAACTGGGAGCAGATCAAGGCCGGAGAAAAGAAAGGCAGGACGGATGTGAGCGGTTTCCTTCCTGCAGCGTTTGAAGAAGCTGTTGATCTGATCGAAACCGCCAGGAAACGGAAAGGATTTTTAAAGAGAGTCCATGTCGTCGCAGCGGTACTCCGGAAGGAGGGAAAGATCTTCGCAACCCAGAGAGGATACGGAGACTATAAGGACTGGTGGGAATTTCCCGGCGGCAAGGTCGAACCGGGGGAATCTGCAGAGCAGGCCCTGGAGCGGGAAATCCGGGAGGAGCTGGCGGTAAAGATCCAGGTAGGGAAATTTCTTGGCACGGTAGAATACGATTATCCGGATTTCCATCTGGTCATGGACTGCTTCCAGGCGGATGTCCGGGAAGGAGAACTGACCCTTCTGGAGCATGAGGCTGCCAGGTGGCTGTCCCTGGACGAGCTGGATCAGGTGAAATGGCTGCCGGCAGATGTGGAAGTGATAAAACTGATACTGGAATCGAAAGGAGCCTGAACGTGCTGCTGATCAGAAATGCCTTTTTGCATGATATGAAAACCAGAGAACCCTATGAATGTGATATTCTGGTGGAAGGAACGAAAATCCGTGAGATCGGTGAGAAGCTTTCCGGTGAAGGCGTAAAAATCCTGGATGCAGAAGGACGTCATGTCTATCCGGGGTTTGTAGATGCCCATTCACACCTGGGACTGGATATTTACGGAATCGGGTTTGAGGGGAACGATTATAATGAAATGACGGACGCTGTCTGTCCTCAGCTGAGAGGGATCGACAGCTTCAATCCCTTCGATAAGGCGGTGAGGCTGGCGCTCCGGGGCGGGGTGACGTGTGCAGGGACTGGCCCCGGAAGCGCGAATGTGCTGGGCGGGACCTTCTTCGCGGTGAAGACTGCCGGCGTCCGGGTGGACGATATGGTCGTAAAGGATCCTGTGGCGATGAAATGCGCCTTTGGGGAAAATCCCAAGAGGGTATACCGCGAGAAAGGGATCTCCGCACGTATGACCATTGCGGCAAAGCTCAGGGAAATGCTGTTTAAGACAGAAGAGTATATCGCGAAGAAGGAAGCCGCGGGAAGCGATCCCGCTAAAGCCCCTGCCTTCGATATGCGGCTGGAGGCCCTGATTCCGGTCCTGAAAAAGGAAATTCCGCTGAAGGCACACGCGCATCAGGCGAATGATATCTTTTCGGCGATCCGGACGGCGAAGGAGTTTGATGTAAGGCTGACCCTGGAGCATGTCACAGAGGGACACCTGATCGCCGCGGATCTGGCGAAGGAGAATTTCCCCTGCGCGGTCGGCCCCACCCTTTCTCACGCGACAAAGTGGGAGCTGCAGAACAAGACCTGGGATACTCCCAGGATCCTTCAGGAAGCGGGGTGCCAGGTATCCATCATTACGGATTCTCCGGTCATTCCGGAGCAGTATCTTCCGCTGTGCGCGGCTCTGGCGGCGAAGGCCGGGCTGGATGAATTTGAAGCGCTGAAGGCGATTACCATCAATCCGGCGAAGCACCTGGGGATCGAAGACAGGGTGGGAAGTATCGAGCCCGGAAAGGACGCGGATCTGATCATTACAGACGGATCTCCCCTGAAGACCGAGACGAAGATAGAGACCATTCTGCTGAACGGGGAAATAATGATTTGAAACACCAAAACGAAAACAAGAAACGCAAAGGACAACAGAATATTATGAAGAGAATAGCAGTAACATACGAGAACGGAGAAGTTTTTCAGCATTTCGGGCATACCGAAGAATTCAAAGTCTATGAGGTGGAAGAAGGAAAGATTGTAAACAGTGAAATCATCGGCTCGGACGGGAGCGGACATGGCGCCCTGGCGGGACTGCTTGGAGAGAAGGGAATAGATGTCCTGATCTGCGGCGGAATCGGCGGCGGAGCACAGGCGGCTCTTCAGGAGCGCGGGATCGAACTGTGCGCAGGCGCATCCGGGAATGCAGACAAGGCAGTGGAAGCATATCTCAGGGGAGAACTGGTCAATACAGGCGCCAACTGCAATCATCATGACGGCGGCCATTCCTGCGGAGAGCATTCCTGCGGGGACCACGATGACCATTCCTGCGGCGGATGCAGCAGCTCCGGCATAACCGGAAAGAATGTGGGAAAGACCTGCCGTACCCATTACCGCGGAACCTTCAACGACGGCACACAGTTTGACTCATCCTATGACAGGGGGGAACCGCTGGAATTCGTATGCGGTGCCGGTATGATGATCAGAGGGTTTGACGCAGCCGTAGCAAATATGGAAGTCGGAGAGACGATCGACGTACATCTTATGCCGTCTGAAGCCTACGGGGAAGCTGATCCCAGAGCTGTTTTCCAGGTGGAAATCGACAGGATGCCTGGAGCAGAGAATGTATCCGTCGGACAGCAGGTATATCTGCAGAACGGAAACGGACAGCCGGTTCCGGTAAAGGTAGTCGCGAAGGATGAGAAAACAGTCACCTTTGATGCAAACCACGAGATGGCCGGGAAGGAACTCAATTTCAGGATTGAACTGGTGGAAGTCAGGTAAGGAACTGTCCATAAATAACCTTTATATCTGGCGCGTCTGAATCCGCCCGGGCTGTGTTTTGCCAGGCCGGGTGAGCGGAAGGCAGAGTTTGTGACTGAGACTGTGATTGAGAAGTTTGTGCCTGAAAGGTAAAACCATGCAGGATGAAATTCCTAAGAAGATAAAAATACGGGGTGCAAGGGTTCATAATCTGAAGAACATTGATGTTGATATCCCACTGAACAGAATAGTCGGGATAGCCGGTGTTTCAGGATCCGGAAAATCCTCCCTTGCCCTGGGTGTGCTGTATGCAGAAGGCTCCAGACGCTACCTGGAGTCCCTGTCAACTTATACCAGGAGACGGATGACACAGGCGGCAAAGGCAGATGTGGACGAGGTGCTTTATGTGCCCGCATCTCTCGCCCTTCACCAACGTCCGGCAGTTCCAGGTATCCGGTCAACTTTCGGAACTGGTACGGAACTGTTAAACAGTCTCCGATTGATGTTTTCCCGGCTTGGCAGCCACAGGTGCCCAAACGGGCATTACCTGCCGCCATCCATGGCCGTGGCTGCGGAGCAGGAAATGGTCTGCCCGGAGTGCGGGGAGCATTTCTATGGACCTGGAGCGGAGGAGCTTGCTTTTAACAGCCAGGGAGCCTGCCCTCGCTGCGATGGAACGGGAATTGTCCGCAGGGTGGATGAATCCACCCTGGTTCCGGATGAATCACTGTCAATCGATGAAGGCGCAGTATTGCCCTGGCAGACATTGATGTGGTCATTGATGAAAGATATCGCCAGGGAACTTGGCGTCCGTACTGACGTGCCCTTCAGGGAACTGACAGAAAAAGAGCGGGATCTGGTTTTCCATGGCCCGGCAGTCAAACACCATATGGTCTATCAGAATCAGACGAATGGCGCTGCCGGGGAGATGGACTTTACTTATTTTAATGCAATCTATACGGTCGAAAATGCCCTGTCAAAGGTGAAGGATGAGAAGGGCATGAAGCGCGTTGAGAAATTCCTGCGGCTTTCCGTATGTCCTGACTGCGGCGGTACAAGACTTTCAGAGAAGGCAAGAGCACCGAAGCTGATGGGCATTTCCCTGGCTGATGCATGCACGAAGACCCTGGCAGGATCACTGGAATGGGTCGCACGGGTACCTGATTCGATGCCGGAGGAGATGAAGCCCATGGCAAAGAGCATCTGTGAATCCTTTCAGACGGCTGCGAAGCGGCTCATGGATCTGGGCTTATCTTATCTGACTCTGGACAGGGCGGCATCCACGCTGTCAACCGGGGAAAGACAGCGTATGCAGCTGGCAAGGGCTGTGCGCAACAGGACAACAGGCGTCCTTTATGTGCTGGATGAACCTTCTATCGGATTGCACCCGGCCAATATCGCAGGACTGAATGGCGTCATGCATGACCTGATTAAAGACGGAAATTCCGTTGTTCTTGTAGATCACGATACCCAGATCCTGAAGGAAGCCGACTGGCTGATCGAGATGGGACCGGGAGCCGGAACCGACGGCGGCAGAGTGATCGCGGAAGGGACGATAGAGGAGATAATGGCAGATCCCGGTTCCAGGATAGGACCGTTCCTTGCAGGAACCAAAGGACCGGATTGCCGTACGGAACCGCGCAGTATATTCGGGCCTGGGCGGATCCGGATGAGAACGGCGCAGCTCCATACTGTAAAACCGCTGGATGTAAGCATCCCGAAAGGAAGGCTGACTGTGGTAACCGGAGTATCCGGATCCGGAAAAACGACGATGGTGCTTGAAAGCCTGGTGCCGGGTCTTGCGGCGAAGACAGCAGGGGAAAAGCTGCCGGAGCATGTTGCCGGGCTGGAAGCGGAAGGCATCCGGCATGTGAAACTGATTGACGCTTCTCCCATCGGCATCAATGTACGTTCCACTGTTGCCACCTACGCCAATGTCCATGACGAATTACGCAAAATCTATGGCCGCTGCAAGGAATCCAGGAACAGGGGATGGAAAGCCGGGGACTATTCTTATAACACAGGGAGCCTGCGCTGTCCTGTCTGTGACGGAACGGGCTCGATCAGCCTTGACGTCCAGTTTCTTCCGGATGTGGATATTCCCTGCCCTGAGTGCAGGGGATCAAGGTACTCCAGGGATGCTTACAGGGTGAAATACACCAATAAGGCAGGGATTGAAAAGTCAATTCCGGAACTGATGGAAATGGATGTTACTACCGCCATTACTTTCTGCAGGGATATGAAAACGGTATATCCAAGGCTGAAAGTCCTGCAGGACCTCGGCCTGGGGTACCTGACCCTCGGTGAAGAAACGCCGAGCCTTTCGGGGGGAGAAGCTCAGAGGCTGAAACTGGCCAGTGAAATGGGAAGAACACAGGAGGATTCTGTTTTTGTGTTCGATGAACCGACAATCGGACTTCATCCCCTGGATGTGGAAACGCTTCTGGGAGTTTTCCGGTCACTCATCAGCAACGGTGCCACCGTTGTCGTGATAGAGCATGACCTTGATGTGATCAGAAATGCGGATTATGTCATCGATATGGGACCCGGCGGCGGTGAGGAAGGCGGAAGGATAGTAGCCTGCGGAACGCCTGAAGAGATAAAGGAATGCAGCGGGAGCGTGACGGGACAGTTCATATGAGGGGAACTGTACGCAAATAAGGAACTGTACAGAAATAACCTTTACAGATGGCGCAGGATAAATTCGTTCAGGCAAGGCGGAGGAATGAGTCGATGCGGGCATCGACGAATGACGGCGCTGCGTGCCAGTGGCACGCGTTTAGCGCATGACCGAGCCGGAAGGCGAGACCAACGCAGCCTGGGCGGATTTAGACGCGCCAGATGTAAAGGTTATTTATGAACAGTTCCTAAGTGGGAAGAGGGCGGAAATGCACGCTGCAGGCCAGAATATGCTGCCGTGCCGAAAAGCACCTCCTGCAAAACCACCGGATGGCAGAGCCCAGCAGTCAGAAGCACTGCCGCAAGGAAGTACAAACCCCGGAAAAACCGCAGAAAAAAAGCTGTGAAAACAAGGGAGCTCTCCTGTTTTCACAGCTTTTTATATGCAGCATTTTATATTCTGTTCATTTCCGTTACTATTCACAACCTGCCGGATATGAGATCGGATTTTTATGCCTGCACGGAAAATCCGGGGAGGCGGGACCAACGCAGCCTTGCCGGATTCAGATGCGCCAGATATAAAGGTCCGGAACTGCACTGTTTCTCAGTCAAACTCCACGGGTACCCGGCTGATTCCGATTCCGGGGGTTTCTGTGAGAAGGATCTTTGCCCCTTCATATAAGGGGCCGCCGGTATAGGGGTCGACCTTGCAGAGGGACGGGCCGTCAAGATCCGCCATGGTGATGCATTTTCTTCCTGCCGCCAGATGAGCGCCTGCGCTGACGGCCACCTTGCTCTCCAGCATGCAGCCCATCATACATTTTACGCCGTTCTCCTCAGCCGCATCGCAGATCCGCATGGCCTGATGGATTCCTCCGGTCTTCATCAGCTTGATATTGATCATATCCGCCGCATGCTCTTCAATGATCCGCACTGCGTCCTCATAGGAGAAGACGCTCTCATCCGCCAGAATGGGGGAATCCACGTGCTCTGTGATGTACTTCAGGCTCCTGAAATCATGTCCGGAGACCGGCTGCTCCACCAGCTCTATTCCCAGACCTTCCTCCTCCATCATGGTGATGGTGCGCACCGCTTCCTCCCGGGTCCAGCCCTGGTTCGCATCCACCCGGATAGATACATCGGCTCCTACCGCTTTCCGGATCTGACGGATCCGCTCTACGTCGGTCTCTCCGCCCTTTCCTACCTTTACCTTCAGGATGCGGAAGCCATTCTCCACTGCTCTGACGCTGTCCGCCACCATCTCCGCCACGGGGTTGACGCTGATGGTGAGGTCCGTGGTGAGAGACGTCTTCACCTGATCAGGCTCCTTATTTCCAAGCAGGCGGAAGAGAGGCAGGCCTTTCGCCCTGGCGTAAAGATCGTAAAGC
>JAFOJB010000413.1 GCA_017420455.1 Blautia sp. | reverse complement strand
GTCGGATTGGAGTAAGAGGTTATGAGAAAGATCAGATGGGGGGCTGGGAACAGCTGCCAGTCTCACCATCATTTCAAAAAGTTTCCGAAAACCTATTGACAAAAAGGCCTGTATGAGTTAGAATGCCATATGTTGCAAGGGTTTCTTGCAGGGATGTGCGTTTAGCTCAGCTGGATAGAGCGTTTGGCTACGGACCAAAAGGCCGGGGGTTCGAATCCTCTAACGCACGTGGAGTAAAAAGCACCTTCGGGCTTATCCCCGAGGGTGTTTTTTTTACAGCGAATGGATGATTCAACATCTGGTTGCAATGGATTGCTGTCAGAACTGCCGGTGTGACTGCGGATATTGTGATTGTGGATTTACAGAGGAACAATGGGAAGAAGAAAAAGAAGAAGACGGAATCCGGTGATCGATCAGAAGCGGATCGAGGCAGAAAAGGAAGAGGCAGCGGCTGCAAAGGAGTATCTTGGCAGCTGTAATCTGAAGAAGAAAATCGACGGCGCCGTATCGGCGATCTGTTCGGAGCTGCCGGGAATGCTCCGGAAATATCTGACGGAAACGAAGCTGGATAAGGTTGCGGTGGAAATCGCCTGCAATCCCTACAGCCGGAACCAGTATAAGAAATATGTGAACAGAACGGAACCCGTAGATGAGACAAATATAGAAGCATTCGTGGAATACCTTCTGTATGGGGAAGACCAGCTGCATGAAGAGCCTGTGCTGGAGAACGAGACCTTTCTCTCCGGCTTTTATAACAGGAAATATCTCAGCCATGTAGTGATCGACAAGATCCTGAAAAGAGACAGGACGCTGAGAGACCTGGCAGACAAACGTTTTCTGACATATTCGGTGACAGATGAGATGAGCGACCTGATCTTCGGAATGGTCGAATACAGGATCATCGACAGTGTCAGCAGAAGAGTTACGGAGGAGTTTGTCTGGAAATGCCTGGATGAAAACCCCTTTACGCACGAGGCGGTACAGAAATACAGGGAAGAACTGGCAAGAATGGAGATCGTTCGTTCCGACATTCTGAAATCGATCCCGGAGAGATATATCGATCTGTATCCCGTGGCAAGAAGTCTCCACAGAAGGTTCGTCCTTCATGTCGGGCCTACCAATTCCGGAAAAACCTATGAGGCCATGGAAGCACTGAAGGCCAGCGGCTCCGGGATCTACCTGGGTCCTCTGCGGCTTCTTGCGTTTGAACAATACGAAAATCTGAACCTTGCCGGCTATACCTGCAATCTGGTGACCGGGGAGGAGGAGACCATCCAGGAAGGAGCAACCTTTCAGGCTACTACCATAGAAATGCTGCAGACCAACCGCAGGTATAAATGCGCCGTGATCGATGAAGCCCAGATGCTCTCGGATGAAGAACGCGGAGGAGCCTGGACGGCGGCGATCCTCGGAGTTGCCGCGGACGAGGTGCATATATGCATGGCGCCGGAAGCCGAATGGATCGTGGAGAAAATGATCGGGGACTGCGAGGATACCTTCACGGTGGTCCACCATGAGAGGAAAACCCCGCTGGTCTGCGAGAAGGAGGAGTTTGTCTACCCGACCGGGATCAGGAAAGGGGACGCGCTCATCGTCTTTTCCAAGAAGAACGTTCATGCGGTGGCTTCCGAACTGAGAAAGAATGATTACCGGTGCAGCGTGATCTATGGGGCGCTTCCCTACGACGTAAGGCATGAAGAGGCAAAAAGATTCGCGCTGGGCGAGACGGATGTGGTGGTGGCGACCGATGCCATCGGCATGGGCATGAACCTTCCCATCAAAAGGATCGTATTTCTGCAGGCAGAGAAGTTTGACGGAAAGGATATGCGCCTTCTGTCGGCTGCTGAGGTAAAACAGATCGCCGGCCGGGCGGGCAGATACGGGATCTACGATACAGGTCTCTGGAATTCCGACGTGGAAAAAAGGACGCTTTCCTACCTGATGCGAAAACGCGTACCAAAGATCGAGAAAGCCGTCATCAGCTTTCCGGAAAGCCTGATCTCCATCGAAGGAAAGCTTTCTTCCATCATGGAGCAGTGGAATGGGATCGAAATGGCGCAGGAGTATGATAAGGCGGATATCTCCAGGGAGATTGCCCTCTGCGCGCTGCTGGAAAAGGAGACGGAGGATAAGAAGCTGATCTATGATTTTATCTCCATTCCTTTCGATGAAAAGGAGGATCTGCTGAAGGAACTATGGTTATTCATGTTTGAATGCAGAAAAGACGGGATCCCCTTTGTGTATGAAGACAATATGACGATCCCGGAGGAAAGCGCCGCCACAGAGAAGGATATGGAAGACCTGGAATTATCCTATAAGATCTGCGACCTTCTGTTTAATTATAAAAGAAGGTTTGCCAGAGACGAATTCGAGTGGGTCCTCCCGAAGAAAAACCAGATCTCCGCCATCATCAGCGCGATCCTGGCCAAGCAGTCCTTTTCTCCGAAAAGATGCAGGGTCTGCGGAAGAGCCCTCTCCTTCAAACACAAATCCGGAATCTGCGACCGGTGCTACTTTACGCGGGCGGACAGATATGCCTGATCCCGGCGCAAAAAGCCATCAATTATAGAATGATTCCAGTGCAAAAAGTCATCGTTCCTCTGAATGGTTTTTTTGTACGGAAATCACAGATGATAAAAACGAAAATCCGTATTGGCGATCAGGACACCCTCGCCGGTACGGATTTCTCCCTGTAAAAAAGAAATCTTCTTTCCATATTTGACGACCTGTCCCCGGCAGGAAAGGACATCCCCCTCCTTTGCACCGTTGATGAAGCTGATATTTCCGTCCACAGTAGGCCCGAACCCGCCCATGGTCAGGTAAGCGACCCCGCAGGCCAGGTCTGCCAGATTGAAAATAAAAGTGCCGAAGCAGATGCCGAAAGCGTTCAGGTGCTTTTTCTCCACCACCAGCTGCGCAGTGACATCCCCCCTTCTGATCTCCGGAAACGTAATCCCGAATTTATCCTTCGCAAGAACCCGGGCAACCTCCACCCGCTTCCATTCTTCCTCCCCGATGGGAAGCGCCTCGTTGGGATTCATAACAAGTCCTCCTAAGCTGATACATTTCAAAAACCGGTACATTTCTTTGCCATTGTATTATTATCCCGGAAGGCTGTCAAATAGTTCTTTACGGAAGCCTGGAAACACGGGGGGGGGGAACACAGGGGGACGGTCCTTTTGTGTTATTTACATAACACAAAAGGACCGTCCCTCTGTGTTCCCCCTGTGTTCCCCATG
>JAFOJB010000412.1 GCA_017420455.1 Blautia sp. | reverse complement strand
TACCCCGTTGGCAGTCCTGTGACTGTCACGGTACTGTTCGTCAACGGTGTTCCATCATAGGCCTTTTCTGACGAGTTGGCCGTGATGATCACGGCAGCGTCATTCACCGTAATCTCCAGGGTTCCCAGAGTATCCTTAACTGTATAGTTGGCCGATTTGGTATCGCCCCAGGCAATGTTGTATGTGTTGTCTGTTGTCCCGACATCTGTGATGGTTCCGGTTGTTGTGACTGTGATCTCCTCGCCTTCTGCAAGTCCACTGATCGTTACTTCTGAACTTGTAAGAGGCGTTCCATCGTACAGCTTGCTGGCGGAACCGGTGGTGATGTTCAGTTCTGCAGGAGTGACTGTCAGGGTTCCGTCTACCGTTGTGACTTTGCTGAAGTTGGCGGTCACATCTTCTTCTGCAGAATTGTAGATCTTATAACCCGCCACAGTACTCGCACTGTTTCCAACATCAGTCTGGGTTCCGGAGAATTCTGCTATGCAGGTATATCCTGCCGGCAGGCCTGTGACATCTTTGGTTTCCTCCGCGGCAGCGTTCAATGCCGTTCCATCGTAGGTCTTTTCCAGGGTCGGTGCGGTGATGGTGATTTCCGTATCGTTGGCAGTGATCTCCAGGGTTCCCAGGGTTTCCGTGACCGTATAGTTGGACGATACTGTCTCACCCCAGTCGATGCTACAGGTGTTGTCTGTTGTCCCAACCTCTGTGATGGTTCCGGTGGTTGTCACCGTCACTTCCTCGCCATCTGCCAGGCCGGTGACACTGTGCTCACCGCTCGTCAGAGGCGTTCCATCGTACTCCCTGCTGGCGGAACCGGTGGTGATGGTCAGCTCTGCCGGATTGACCTTCAGGGTTCCGGCTACGATGGAGATATCGGTGAAGCTCAGGGTTACGTCATTTCCACTCTCATCAAATATCCGGTACTCCGCAACGCTGTTTTCGCTGCTTCCCGCGCTGGTCTGGCTGCCGGTTACCGTTGCCGTATACGTATACCCCGTTGGCAGACCCGTGACTGTCACGGTACTGTTCGTCAACGGCGTTCCATCATAAGCCTTTTCTGACGAGTTGGCCGTGATGATCACAGCTGCATCATTGACTGTGATCTCCAGGGTTCCAAGGGTTTCCGTTACCGTATAGTTGGACGCTTCCGTATCACCCCAGTCGATGCTGCAGGTATTCTCTGTTGTCCCGACCTCTGTGATGGCTCCGGTGGCTGTCACTGTGATCCGATCGCCTTCCGCAAGCCCGTCGATGCTCACCTCAGAGCTTGTGAGCGGCGTGCCATCGTACATCTTTGCGGCAGAACCGGTGGTGATGGTAAGTTCTGCAGGATTGACCGTCAGCGTTCCGTCTGCTGTTCTGACATTGCTGAAGCAGGATGTCACATCCTCTTCTGCAGAATTCCAGATCTTATATCCCGTCACAGTGCTGGCGCTGCTTCCTGCATCTGTCTGGCTTCCTGCGAGCTCTGCCGTGCATACAAAGCCCTCCGGCAGTCCGGTGATCTCAATAGTTCCGGCAGCTCCTGCAGCTGCAGCGTTGAGCGAAATCCCATCGTAGGTCTTTTCCAGTGTCGGGGCTGTAATGATGATCTCTGTATCGTTGGGCGTGATCTCCAGTGTCCCCAGGTTTTCCGTAATCACATAGTTAGACGGGTCGGTCTCTCCCCAGTCGATGGTACAGGTATTTTCTGTTGTACCGACCTCCGTGATACTCCCGGCGGCGGTGACAGCTGCAGTCTCTCCATCCACCAGGCCTGTGACAGAAACCTCTTCACATGTCAGCGGCGTTCCATCATACATCTTACTGGCAGATCCTGTGGTGATCGTAACCGGAGCCGGATGAACCGTCACCGTTCCTGCTTCTGTTGAAATATTGCTGAAATTGGCTGTCACATCCTCGCCATCCGCGTTCAGGATCTTATAACCGGACAGGCTGCTTTCGCTGGTCCCTGCCCCTTTCTGCCCTTCACCGGCTGTCGTTACATAGGTAAAGCCCTCCGGCAGACCGCTGATCTCAACAGCCTCTGCCCGAACAGGCATTCCGTCATAAATCTTTTCGACAGGCAGAACCGTGAATCTGATGGCAGAATTATCAGGAACGACTTCAAGCATTCCAAGATTCTCTGTGATCGTATAGTTCTGAGGATCGGTTTCCCCCCAGTCAATGGAATACGTATTTTCTGCTGTGCCCGTATTCGTGATGCTTCCTGTGGCGGTGACTGCAGCTGTCTCACCTTCTACCAGCCCTGTGATACCTGCTTCGTCCATCGTAAGCGGCTTTCCGTCGTACATTTTGGACGCAGACCCAGTGGTGATCTTACAAGGCGCAGGTAAAACTTCAAGACGTCCTTTCAGTGTGGTAATTCCGGTAAAGAAAGACGTCACATCCTTGCCGTTCAGATCCATGATGTTGAAATCCGTAACAGTGAGTTCACTGATTCCTGCTGCGATCTGACTGCTGTAAACAACATAGCTGTAAGAAAAGCCTTCCGGCAGACCGGTTACTGTCACCAGATCATCAAATACAGGGGCCCCGTCTTCGGCATCCTTTGCCATGGGAAGCTCGGCTGTATCATTCAGACCCTGTTCTTCCGTCCTACCAGCATTCGGGACAGTTCCTCCGGAAGTCTGCAGCCGGCTTACCTTCACGCCGTTGGCGAGCAGCGGCTTTCCATCATAGATCTTTTCTGCGTTCAGGGAAACTTCAACGGCAATCTCCTCCACATTATAAGTAATCTCCAGTGTACCCGGATTTCCTGTAACAGTGTAGTTGTCCGCATTGGTCACGCCCCAGTCGATGCTGAAGAGATTTTCTGCAGTTCCTACATCTGTAATACTGCCGACAGCTGTAACCACAGCGGTATCTCCCGCAACGAGTCCTGCAATATCTGCTTCCTGATTCGTCAGAGGCTCGCCATCATACTCTTTGGACGCTGATCCGGTGCTGACCACGACCTCTGCCGGAAGAACTGTCAGAGTTCCGTTCTGCAGGATCACATCCTGCATACTGCCTGTGACATCCTGCCCGTTTTCATTCAAAATGCTGTAGGCGGTAATCACGCTTTCACTGGTTCCGGCATCGGTCCGGCTCCCGGAAACCTCATAGGTACAGGTATAGCCTTCCGGCAGGCCTGCGACTGTCACCGGACCAGGCAGCAGAGGACTCCCATCGTAAACCTTTTCCGCCCCGGCAACAGTGAAAACAACAGAATTTTCCCGTGGGGTAATTTCCAGGACACCCAGATTCTCCGTGACCGTATAATTCTTCTGATCTGTACTGCCCCATTCGATGGTGTATGTGTTCGGAACGGAACCTGGTTCCGTAATACTGCCGTTGGGGATTACTGCCGCGCTCTCTCCCTGCACAAGACCGGTAATACTGCCTTCCGCATTCGTCAGAGGCGTCCCATCATATACCTTGCTGGCCGAACCTGTAGTCACCACTGCGCCTGCCGGAGTGACCTTCAATGTTCCCAGATCATTACTGATCACATAATCATTGGGATCTTCCCGCCCCCAGTCAATGATGTAGGCATTGCCGGTTTCGCCGACTTTGGTAAGACTTCCTGTGGCTGTGACCTTGATCGTATCCGGAACGTAAACCGGGGCAAAATATGTTTCTTTGACCCCCATCGAGACATCATTGTATCTGGTGATTTCAGAATCAACGGTAAGACGTACATCTGTACCATTCACCATCAGTTTATTCTGGACAGCCTCTTCAATCTTCAGCCCTACCTTTGTTGTATAGGTCTCTTTCCTTTCCGCCAGAGCGGCGATCCTTTCCCTGATCTTCTTCAGTTCCCATCCGGTATCTGCGCAGGCCTGCTTCAGCAGATCTTCATTTACAGCATAAAGCCGCAACACATCCTCCGGGATCTCCTCTTCTTTGATCTGCAGGATCTTAAGCTCAATACTTTCATTATTTTCGTCACTGTGAAGGATCACCTCCAGCCGTTCCCCTGCTTTCAGTTTCACATCCTTTGTCTCACCAGTGATGGGATTCGTTGAGTGTACCCAGCTTACGCCGCTGATGCCGTACATTATTTCCTTTTCCAGATCATTGGTGACGATCAGCGAACTGTTCCTCCAGGGAGCCTGTTCCACAGTATAGCCCTGTACCGACTGAAGTCCTTTGTACTGCTTTGTATCTGTCGAGATAACACTCTGCTGCTGGTCCAATGAAACAATCCTGTAACCGGACATGGACTGAAGCTCGATCTCACTGCTGACAAGAGGCGTCCCATCGTAAACCTTCTCTGCGCTTCCAGTCCATACTGTCAGCTGTGCCGGAACCACCGTAAGCTTTCCGTTTTTCGTAATGCAGTTGCTGAAGTGGCCGGTAACATTTTCGCCGCTGTCATTATAGATCGCATAGCTTACGACCTTGTTGTCGCTGCTTCCTGCATGCGTCTGGCTGCCGCTGACGTTGACCTGTGCCGTGAAGGCCGTATCCAGTCCGGAAACCAGCGCGCCGGAACTTATGAGAGGTGTTCCGTCATAGAGCTTGCTGGCGCTCTGTGCTTCGATGACCACCGCGTCATTGATCACCCATCCCCCATCAGCGGAAAAAAGGCTGCCGCTGACATCTTCTTCCTCAGACGATTTCTCAGGTATGGGCTTCTCGATACTGCCTGCCGGATTCTCATCCGGACGGGCCGGATCCTTCAGGTTTTCCAGCGTTTCGATACTGATTCCGGTGGCGTTTTTCACACGTTCCGCTCTTTTGGAGTCTTCCAGGATCTCTCTTGCGACGAATCCCTGAATCTCTTCGGCTGTGAGGTCTTTAACAACAGGCGTCGATTCATTTTGTCCGAATGACAGCGCCTTGTTCGCCGGTACCGGGATCTGCCGCTTTATTCCCCCCTGTTCAAAGGTGACTTCTGCGGTGCCTTCCAGCACGCCAATCTGGAAGGCATGCGCAGAAGGTTTTGTTTCCGCTTTGTTTCCGGCGTTTTCTTCAGATTTTTTGTCTGCTGTTTCAGGGCTGGTCTCCCTGAGAAAGATTATAGTCCCGCGGATTCCTACCATCATGGAAGAGGTCTGAATATCAAGTGTCTCATTTTTATCCAGCTTCTCGCCCACGTCCAGAAGGATAGCTCCCTCCTGGAGCGTCAGCTGCATATGGCCGGACTCTTCAGCAAACCTGACCTGGGTACTGGCGTCCAGTGAAACGATCCTGGACTTGTCCAGACTGACAGAAGCCCTGCTTTCTTTCCCGGTCTGTAAAATATCTCCGCTGCCAAAGCGGGCGTTTTTCATCACGACACGGGATTTTCCTGAAGCATCCTGAATTTCCACAGTACCTTCATACTGCAGGAGACGCATTGTAGCCGCCTGAAAGCTTTCAGCATGTGCCCCGGTGCAGAAAAGCAACGTTGTAACCAACATCATAACAGCAAGCCTGAACCTGAACTTTTCCATAGCACATTCTCCTTTTGCACAAATACATCTGCCATTCTTACAGGCAAATATCTGTTTTCCTTCATGTATCTGTAAATGCTTTCCTATGTTTGTTTTACGCATGAACAGTAGAAAAAGCAATAATTTCCTAATTTATATTGTATGTCTTTGTTTATTTATTGTCAAGAGTCAGGAGCTGTCCATAAAAATCTTTACTGACTGCAGAAGAACCTTTCCGTTTCTGCAGGACGTAAAGCCCTTTGACTGCGGACAAAGGTTTTTCCTGAACTTGTTATTTTGGATTCTTTCCGCTATACTCAAAGTCAGATAACCCGCAGCAGACTGCGGGGTATTAAACCCTCGAGGCAGTCGCCGGATGGGCAAGCCTGTCTATATGGCTTGCTGCCCGCGGGGATAAACGAGATCCTTCCCGGAGGAAAGAAAGGAGAGTCCTGTATGAATTCCTTGTTACAAACCGTTATGGAGACGCCTGCCCCGGAGGGGACAGCTGTCCTGTGGTGGCTGGGCCAGATGGGCCTGCTCATCAGGATGGGTGATTCCCTGTTGTGTATCGATTATTATGCTTCAGAAGCTCCAAGGCGGCAGGCCGCGCCTCCCGTTCCGGCAGCGGAGCTTCAGAAGATCACCGCCTTTCTGGGCACCCATGATCATCTGGACCATATCGATCACGCCTCCTGGCAGACCTTTAAAACGGTCTGTCCTGATGCTCTTTTTGTTTTCCCTGCCATGCACCGGAAAAGTATCCTGGAGGACGGGATTCCGGCGGAACGGTGCCTGGAGCTGAACGACGGGGAAAGCTGCCGCATCGGAGAGATCACGATACACGCCATCGCCGCTGCCCATGAATTTCTGTCTCAGGATCCTGAAACGGGACTTTATCCCTGTCTTCAGTACATTATCGAGGGCAACGGCCTGCGGATCTACCATGCCGGGGATACCCTGCGCTATGAGGGAATGCTTCCGAAGCTGCAGGCCTTCGGGAAGATCGATGCCGCCCTTCTTCCCATCAACGGGCGTGACGCTGCCCGTTACCGCAGAAACTGTATCGGCAATATGACCTTCCAGGAAGCCGCAGACCTTTCCGGAGAGCTGCAGACCCGGCTGGTCATCCCCGGACACTGGGATATGTTTGCCGATAATCCCGGAGACCCCGAAGCCTTCGCCGATTATCTGGATGCAAAATACCCCGGCCTGGTAAAATGCTGTCTCCCCCGTATCTTCGAACCGATCTGTCTTTCCGCCGGGGAATAACATCGACAAAAAAGTTTCTGAAGGTCCCGGCTGCTTTCACGGAAACGAAACAGGGGCTGTGAAAAAAGCCGCCTGTCCCTTCCATCCTTCTGTCTGAGTGCCTGTATTTCAGGTATCTCAGACAATCTGTGGATGTCAGGACAGGGCTTTTTTCGCAGCCCCTCTGCTCATCTTTATGTATGCAGTGAATCATCAAAGAAACCGGACAGCGGAGTCTTTTCTCCACTGTCCGGTTATTTCAATTCAGTCCGTTATTTATGAAAAACCGGCCAGACCGGCATTTCCTTATACCTGTGCTTTCCTTCTCTCCGTATAGCTTACCACTGCCTTCTGGATGACGATAAACAGAAGCAGCAGAGCGCCGGTCGCAATCTTGCCCCACCAGGAATTCAGATGGCCGTTGAAGGTGATCAGCGCAGGTATGACGGATTTCAGCAGTACGCCGAACATGGTACCGATCATATAACCTACACCACCGGTCAGGAGAGTTCCTCCGATGACGGCGCAGGATATGACTTCCAGCTCTCCGCCCTGCAGCGCCATATTCCAGCCGGATTTGACCACCAGCACATAGGCGATGCCCGCAAGCGCAGAACAGAAACCATTGATGCCATATACGGCGATCTTCGTGCGGGCTACCGGAAGACCCATGAGCTTCGCGCTCTGCTCATTGCCTCCCACTGCATATACGTTCCGGCCGAAACGGGTGTGCTGCATGAGGATCGTTCCGAGAATGATCATGACAATAAAAATGAGCACCGGCAGCGATATGGATGTAATGGGCTTGATCTTCT
>JAFOJB010000411.1 GCA_017420455.1 Blautia sp. | reverse complement strand
TCTACATAAAACAGCCCTGTCACGCCAAGTCCCTGTTCTGCAGGCTCTGCCAGAATCTCCGCCCCAAGATCGGAATTCACAAAATTCCAGAAATGATCGGAGCTCTCGAAAGTGAAAGGAAGTCCCAGAAGCGCGGATTTGCTGCACCCATAGTTGCTGAACGCGTAGCAGGACATCCGTACCAGGTCTACTGTACCGCTCATGGAAACCATGCCATCCAGGACGTCTGCCTCGGTACCCAGAACTCCGCTTGCCTGAATATCGATGACTACCTCGCCGTTTGTCAGCTCTTCTACCTTCTCCTTGAAAAACTGCGCGTATTTTCCATCTGTGGAATCGATGGCGTTGGTCTCGGAATACTTAAGAATTACCTCTGCGGAAGCTGGCGCAGCCAGAGCTCCGGCCATCATAGCTGCAAGTGCAAGTGTCCATACCTTTTTTGCCTTCATTGTAAATTCCTCCTTTTTTCACCTGGACAGATTTTTGTCCCTTCTGTCGGAAGACCCGAGAACAGTTTTCTCCGGGCTTCACCCCTGTCGTTTTCTGCTGCAGGTTTGCACCCATGACCTTATTATATCCGGAAAACCTCAGATTAATTTGCAGTTTATGAAGAGAATTTTGCAGAATCATCAGGAATACTTTCCCGAAAAGAGTGCAAAAAAACGGTCAGCCTTTTCCGGAACCGTTTCAGATCGGTTTCCGATAAAGGCTGACCGGGGCATTTCTTTATTGCTTCTGCTCTTTGATAACCAGCTTTTCCAGTGCTTTTCCCACCTCTTCGGGCTTTTGCGGACCATCCGCCAGGTATTTCTCCTCCTTAAGATGTTCCATGGCATTTGCCTTTACAAAACAATTCATTTTTCCGGCGTTCAGAAGCTCCAGCTTCTTCGCCGTAAAAACTCCCATCACTTCACAGGGGACAAAAGGATACCCCGCCTGGTCAAGAGCTGCCCGCAGAAGAGCCTCCTGCCGGGCGTTCTTTTTCTCAGGGCTTTTGAACCTGCTCCTCTCTCCGTTCAGGGTCTGGGTCCACTCCTCGGCTCCGGCCTTTGCCAGCACAGTCCCTCCATAACCATAACAGGAAAAACCTACTGCCTGTTTTCTGGTGATCAGGATGGCCGTGAGCATCGCCGTCCCCTCTTCCGTGGAGACCGTCCCCGGAAACACCAGATGAAAATGGTGTTTTCTGGAATAAGAGACCAGTGAGGAAACAAAGTCCAGGAGATCATTCCGGTTGCTGTTTTTTTCTTTCCCGGCCGCAGGACGTTTTTTGTCCTTGTCTTCCTCCTTTTCCCCTTCCTTCTTCCCGTTCCCGGAGGCGCCTCTGCTCCCCAGCAGGATTTCCCGATAGCTCTTCCCGGTTTTTCTGGCGATCACCAGGGGCAGGAGAATCAGAACGACAGCCATGACAACAGCAGTCACGATCATCTGTGTTGTATCGATATTACCGCCTCCCATCATGATGATACAAAAGTTATAAGGATCCATCTGTCATGGATCCTTATAGCCGGTTTCTTTTATATTTTATTCCAGTTCAAACGAAAGTTCAAGGGGCTTTTCCCCGGTGAGGGCAAAGCTTCGGCTGTCCGGCTGGGAAATACCTGCATACAGAATGAATTTCTTTCCATCCGCCACAGCCCTTCCCTCTTCATCGATCTGCAGAAGGGCTTCCTTCGGAATCCGGAAGCTGACCGCCTTTTCCCAGCCCGGCTCCAGCGTCACTCTCTGGAAACCGCACAGACTGTGATTCTTCACTGCCAGAGGAGAATCCAGGTTCTTGATATAAAGCTGGACCACCTCCGTCACCGAGCTGCTTCCCACGTTCCGCAGCCGCACATGGACTGTAAATTCCTCCGGCACCTTCGGAAGCTTTTCCGCCTCCAGAGCCGTGAGACACACCTTCCCATAGGTAAGGCCAAAGCCGAAGGGATACAACGGTTCTTCTGCAAGATACCGGTACGTCCTTCCTGCCATGGAATAATCCGTAAAATCCGGAAGGCTTTCCGAATTCTGATAGAAGGTAACCGGAAGCTTTCCGCTGGGAGAAACCTCCCCAAAGAGGATCTTTGCGACAGCCAGCCCGCCTCTGGCGCCGGGATACCACGTCTGGAGGATAGCCGCGGCTCCCCCTTCGCCGGCTGCCGTTCGAAGATCCATGGCGCTCCCTGTCATACTGACAAGGATCACCGGTTTTCCTGCTGACAACACGGCATTCAGCAGTTCTTCCTGAACCTTCGGATAACGAAGGTCAACCTTATCACCGGACGCATAGCTGTTTCCGGTGTCCCCCTCTTCTCCTTCCAGTGTTTCGTCCAGACCCAGGCACAGGATCACCACATCCGAATGCTTCGCGGTGATGACCGCTTCGGAAAGCCGGTCCTGCGGCCAGGCCAGGTCCTCCACCCGGTCCTTATACAGATGACAGCCCTGCGAATACAGAATCCTGGTCTTATCAGAAACCAGACGACGGATTCCTTCCAGCACTGTGATATATTCCGGGGAAGTCCCGTGATAATTTCCCACCAGAGCCACCCTGCTGTCCGCGTTCGGCCCGATCACGCCGATCGTCTGTCTCTTGTGCGGATCCAGCGGCAATATGCCGTCGTTCTTCAACAGGACAGGGCATTCCTCGGACATCCTCTCGGCCACGGCCAGATGCTCCTCGCAGCACACCTTCTCATACGGGATGCTGTCGAACTCACACCCATCCATGATCCCCAGCAGATAACGGGTCGTAAAGAGCCGTTCTGCTGCCCTGGTGATGGTTTCCTCGGTGACCAGTCCCTTTTCGTAAGCTTTCAGGATATGCAGATAGGTATTGCCGCAGTTCAGATCACAGCCGTTATTGATCGCCAGTGCCGCCGATTCCGGCGCTGTTACCGTCACTCCATGACCGGTATGAAAATCCCGGATCGCCCAGCAGTCCGAAAGAATATGGCCCTCAAAGCCCCACTCTTCCCGGAGGATCTTTTTCAGCAGGGTCCCGCTTCCACAGCAGGGCTCCCCGTTCACCCGGTTATAGGCGCCCATGACAGACTCCACGCCGGCCTCCTGTACCAGCGCCTTAAACGCCGGCAGATATGTT
>JAFOJB010000410.1 GCA_017420455.1 Blautia sp. | reverse complement strand
GTGAAATTTGACGCAAATGATGAAGAGAAATTCTACGGAATGGGACAGTACCAGCAGCCTCATCTGAATCTGAAGGGCTCGGTCCTGGACCTGGAACAGAGAAATTCCCAGATCAGCGTCCCCTTTGTGATCTCCAGCCTGGGCTACGGTCTTCTGTGGAACAATCCTGCAATCGGCAGGGCAAGCTTTGGAATGAATTTCACTGAGTGGACCGCGCGGTCCACAAAGGAGATGGATTACTGGATCACTGCCGCTTCAACGCCCAGGGAGCTTCTTGCGAATTATACAGGCGTCACCGGCCGCGCTCCGATGTTCCCGGAAGAAATGATGGGCCTCTGGCAGTGCAAGCTCCGCTACAGGACGCAGGAGGAGGTGCTGCAGGTCGCAAGAGCCTGTCAGAAGGAAGGGATCAAGATCGATCAGATCGTCATTGACTTCTTTCACTGGACCGTGCAGGGAGACTGGAAATTTGACGAAAAATACTGGCCGGATCCCAAAGCCATGGTGGAGGAGCTCCACTCCATGGGAATCCGGGTGATGGTTTCGGTCTGGCCCTCCGTGGACAGAAGGAGCGAAAACTTCGGCCCCATGATGGAGCAGGGACTGCTGATCCATACCGAAAGAGGCGCTGCCCAGACCTACGATTATCAGGGGGATTGCGTGGAAATCGATGTCTTCAATCCCAGGACCCGTGAATACGTCTGGGAAGCCTGCAAAAAGAGCTATTATGATATCGGGATCGATGGCTTCTGGCTGGACAATTCCGAGCCGGATTACGGAGTCTACGACTTTGAGAATTACCGGTATTACGATATGCCGGCTCTTGCCTGCAGCAATCTCTATCCACAGCTTTACAGCCGTACCTTTTTCGAACCCATGAAAAAGGAAAAGGGCGGCGGCATCGTAAATCTTCTTCGCTGCGGCTGGGCAGGAAGCCAGAAATATGCCAATGTGATCTGGTCGGGAGATGTCCCCAGTACCTTCGAGGCTTTTTATGAGCAGGTGCAGGCCGGGCTGAACATGGGACTCGCCGGTATTCCCTGGTGGACCAGCGATATCGGAGGATTTATGACCGATGATGTGAACGACCCGGATTTCCGGCAGCTTCTGATCCGCTGGTACCAGTTCGCCGTATATTCCGCGGTTCTCCGGATGCATGGCGACAGAGGCCCGTATAATATCCCACCGCTGGACGACAGGGATTATGGCGGCGGTTATCTGCATACCGGACAGCCCAACGAGCTTTGGAGCTACGGGGAAGAAAACTACCGGATCATGAAGAAGTATTACCGGATCCGCATGGACATGCACGACTATATCAGGTCCCTTTATGAGGAAGCCAGTGAAAACGGCGCGCCGCTGATCCGGACCATGTTCTTTGAATTCCCGGAGGATGAGATCTGCTGGAGCCTGCAGGATCAGTACATGTTCGGACCCCGTTATCTGGCGGCGCCCATCTTCCATAAGGATGAATTCCAGAGGGAGGTGTATCTTCCTGCGGGAAGGTGGAGGCTGACCAGTACCGGAGAAATCTTTGAAGGAGGCAGAAGGGTGACAGTCCAGGCGCCCATCGATTATATGCCTGTCTTTGAACGCTGAGAAAGGGGTAGGATATGGGAGAAAACACGAAACTGGCGGTATTTTTCCCGGGAATCGGATACCATGTGGATAAGCCGCTCCTCTATTACACAAAAAAGCTGGCTGTTGCCGCCGGGTTTGATACGGTGGACGTGCCCTACAAAAATACCCAGAAAAATGTGAAGGGGAACAACCAGAAAATGATGGAAGCCTACAGAGAAGCTCTGCAGCAGGCAGAGATCCTTCTGCAGGATATACGGTTTGAACAGTATAAGAAACTCCTTTTTGTTTCCAAGAGCATGGGCACGGCAGTTGCCTGCTCCTATCAGAGAGCTCATGGACTGCGCTCGGGCAATATCTATTTTACCCCGGTGGTACAGACCTTTTCCGTAGTGGTGGAAGAGGGGATCGTCTTTCACGGCAGCGCAGATCCCTGGGCAAGATGTGAGATGATCGAGGAGCTCTGCCGGGAGAAAAAGATCCCCATATATATCACGGAAAACGGGAATCATTCCCTGGAAACCGGGGATGTGGAAACGGACCTGGCCAATCTGCAGACGATCATGGAGAAGGTAAAGCTTTACATGAAGATGATCGGAGAATAAGGATGAAACCTATGAGACTTGAGAAAATTCAGAAGGCACTGGACAAAAAAAAGATTCCGTTCGCCTATCATGAGGAGGACGGCTGCGGGAGCCTGGATTTCGATTTCCGCGGTCTTCGTTATCATGTCTGGGAATACCAGGACAGGGAATGGGGAGTAGAAACCAATGTATTCGAGGCAGGACGGTCCCGGGACATCGAGGGAGATTATGAAGAGATCGTTTCCGCAGAAATCCTTTCCTGGCCGGATATGATCATGTGATCCCGGGGCAGAGAAAGAAGAAGGAGGGATTCTCTATAGATTACAGAGGTTCGGAAAAAACAGAAAAAAACGGCTTAAAATGGAGAGTTCTCCTGCCATGTCTGGCGCTGTCTCTTCTGGCAGGAGTTTTCCCGGCAGGGGGAGAAACCACCTCCGGTCCATCAGGCCTGAAGAACACAACTGCCGAAAAACCGGCAGCTGTATCACCAGCAGTCTCCGAAAACCGGCAGCAGGCGTCTCTGGAGGGAGAAAAACCGGGGGAAGCAGCAGAGCAGAAGCTTTTGCCGGCTTTGGAGCTTCCGGATGTGCTGAAGAATTCTTCCGGCCAGGAGCTGACTCCTGTCATGGAATTCACCCCGGTTTCGGACCCGGCGGAAGGGGAGACATCCAGGTCTTCGATTCCCAGGGATACAAAGGAGCTTACGGAAGAAGAGAAAGCCCGGTTCACCATGAAGGGAACCAGGGAGCAGACCCAGAAGGACGCGGAGATTCCGGTGCCGGAAAACGCGGAGAATTACACCACAAGAAAACTGATCTTTGTGGGGGATTCCCGGACAGAGGCGATGTACGAGGCGGTCGGCAGCGATGATATCTGGTCCTGCAAGGTGGGTGCCGGCTATGACTGGATGACGGCGGACGGGATTCCCGCCATCGAATCCCAGATCGACGAAAACAGCGCGGTGATCATCCTGATGGGGATCAATGATCCCTCGCACCTGAAGGACTACATCACGTATATCAATGTGAGAGCCCACGAATGGTCAGCCATAGGAGCTGAAACCTACTATGTTTCCATCGGACCGGTAGCGGGAGACCCGGATGTGACCAACGACCAGCTGGCGACCTTCAACGATTCCATGCAGGCCAGCCTGGCCGGGGTGACCTATATCGATATTTTCACCCCGATGATGGAGAACGGTTTTTCCACCCTGGATGGTACTCATTACCCGGACGAGGTATCCATCTGGATCTACAATTATATCCTCCAGAACCTGAACCCCTCCGGCGGAGGGATCTGGGGATGAGAAAATAAAAACAGATTTTTCTTTTACAGGAGTGATATCTGTATTATAATAAAAGCAGAGTATAATCTATCGAAAAGAGGAGAGACAACAAAATGGAAAATGTTTTTGTAATGGATCACCCTTTAATACAGCACAAGATTTCCATGCTCCGGGATATTAACACCGGGACGAATGAATTCCGCCGGCTGGTAGAAGAGATTGGAATTCTTATGGGATATGAAGCGCTCAGAGATCTTCCTACAGAAGAAGTAGATATCACTACCCCTATCGAAAAATGCAAGGCTGCCATGATCTCCGGGAAAAAGCTGGCAGTCATCCCGGTGCTCCGGGCCGGGCTTGGAATGGTCAACAGTATCCTTACGCTGGTTCCTTCTGCAAAGGTAGGGCATATCGGCCTGTACAGGGATCCGGTCACTCATGAGCCCCACGAATACTATTGCAAGCTTCCGGAATCCATCGGCGACAGGATCGCCGTGGTTGTGGACCCGATGCTGGCAACCGGCGGCTCTGCTTCCGCAGCCGTGGATTTCATTAAACAGAAGGGCGGCAAGAATATCAAGTTCATGTGCATTATCGCTGCGCCGGTTGGTCTGGAAAAGCTCCGCAAAGATCATCCGGATATTCAGATCTATATCGGACATATGGACCGGGAACTCAACGAAAATGCATATATCTGTCCGGGACTTGGCGATGCGGGAGACCGTATTTTCGGTACAAAATAAGGATAGTTCGTATTTTGCCCTGCAGATGGGGTTCCATGCTGCAGGGTTTTTTTAAAAATCCGGCTGTATCCGGCAGCAGGACATGTCAGCCATATACCTGCATATAAAAGGAGGAGAAGAAAATGGGAAAAACAGCGATACTGATGGATTCCGGAGGGGATCTGCCCTTTGATCTTTGCGAAAGAGAAGGGATTGAGTTCCTTCCCCTGCACGTGATCTATCCTGAAAATGACTATTACGATGGAATCGACATCGATCCCATGATGATCTACAACCGTTTCCCGGACGAGATTCCTTCTACCTCCACCCCTTCTCTGGGGGAAGTGGAAAAAAAGCTGGAAGAGCTTAAGGAGGAAGGATACGAAAATGTGATCGCCGTCACCATTTCCTCCGCCCTGAGCGGCACCGGAAATACCATCGCCATGGCGGCAAAGCAATGCCATGGGATCAATGTCTATGTCTTCGACACAAAGAATATTTCCTTCGGAAGCGGTATCTTTGCTCTCTGGGCAGCCAGAAAGCTGCGGGAGGGAATGGAATACCAGGAACTTGTCAGGGCTCTTGAGGACAAGAAAAAGGATTCCCGGCAGTTCTTCTATATGGATACGCTGAAATATCTGCGCCACGGCGGAAGGATCGGCAAGGTGGCGGCCTTTGTGGGAGAAGCTCTCCATATCAAGCCCATCATCTCCTGCAATGAGGACGGCGTATACTACACTGTTGCCAAGATCCGGGGGGCAAGGTTCGGAAAAAAACGTCTTCTGGAGGAGCTGGAAAACGCCGTCGGAAACAGGAAATGCTGGGTGATCGTCGGAGAAGGG
>JAFOJB010000409.1 GCA_017420455.1 Blautia sp. | reverse complement strand
GCTCCTGTTCTGAAAACACTGCCATAAGGAACTGTAAAGAAAAAGGCGTGTAAAAAACGGCTTCCCGTTTTTCACACGCCTTTTCTAACTTCATCAGGATTCATCCATAGATACGCCAGCCTGCCGGCTGTCCGGCTGCACGTTCCGTTCACGGCCTCACAGGCCGGCTACTGTGACTGCTGCGCCTGGCAAAATGTCCACAGAAAGATTTCCCTTTCAATAGCAGAATACCCTGGCCCCGTGAGCCGGTACAAGATACGCCAGCCCTCCGGTACGGAACTCTGCTTCTTTCCCTGTCCAGAGCTCCTTCACGGCTCCGCCCTCATAAGGCTTTCCTCCGACAGCGCAGGCCATATTCAACCAGCAGTGTACTGCCCTCTCTTCATCCGTCAGGTTAAACATCGCAAGATATCCAACGGTACCGTCTTCACTGTGGCTTACCCAGACGGCCTCCTCATCTGTACGGACCACCTGCCGGGCATATTCCCCGCATTTGTGCATCTTCAGGATCTCACGGTTCGTAAGCAGCGCTTCGGTGAAAGCGTCCATCTTTGTCATCTCCGCGCCGATCATCAGCGGTGCTCCGAAAATACACCAGAGACTCATCATCGTCCGCTGCTCTTCCTCTGTGAGACCCGTTTTTCTCTCCTGCCTGTCCCCGAAGCAGCCGCCGATCGTTCCTACGGGAAGCATGTCGCAGTCCGGATAACAGCCGGGAGAATTCTTTCCCTGCCACAGCTCGCACCGCCGGAACATATCCTTTAATAACGGCCAGGAATCCCAGAAATCATCGGTGATCCGCCACATATTGGCGTTTCCGGCATAAAAGGCGGCCTCCGTGATCTTCGCAGGTCCGGGCGAAAGAGAAAGGACAATGGGCCTTCCGCATTTTATGATCGCATTGTGAAGAAGCGCGATCTCCTGATGTGCCGTAGCCGCATCCTCACGGCAGATATCGTCGCATTTGATAAAATCCACTCCCCATCCGGCATACAGCTCCATAATGGAATCATAATAAAGCTGCGCCTCGGGAAGCTCTGCGCGGAGCCCGTACATATAGGGATTCCAGGCGCAGATATTGGAAGGATCCGCCAGCTGGTCTGCTCCCAGGTCCGTCCCCAGGATTCTTCCATGCGCATGGGCCGCGATCCTCGGGATGCCTCTCATGATATGGATCCCGAATTTCAGGCCCAGGGAATGAATATAATCTGCCAGAGGCTTGAACCCTTTGCCTCCTTCCGAGGAAGGAAACCTGACAGGGTCCGGGATCAGCCGGGAATATTCATCCATCCTGAGCTCAGCGAAGGGAAGATACTGGTAAAGCCGGCTCTGGGAACCTGCTCCCACTTCATACCAGGCGATATCGATGACCACATATTCCCAGCCTGCATCCTTCAGGCGGGCGGCCATAAAGTCCGCATTGGCCTTTACCTGTTCCTCGTTTACTTCTGTATTATAATAGTCATAGCTGTTCCACCCCATGGGCGGCACAGGTGCAAATCCGTTTTTGTCCATAGGTCCTTATTCTTCCTTGCCGTAAGCTCCGCCTTTGTATTCCGGTCCCGTTACCACAGAGAAATGGAAGATCGGTCTGTCCACCCTCTTTATGGAGATTTCCATATGGGGAAGTCCCGCCGGGATATAGATGAGGCTGCTCTTTGTCAGCCGGTGATACTCCCCGTTGATGGTGCAGACGATCTCGGCGTGAAGATTGTAGGGATCCTCCGGATCGCTTCCGAAGAAGCCGATGAGTTCATCGTACTCGTGTTCATG
Organism: Blautia sp.; assembly: GCA_017420455.1. Lineage (GTDB taxonomy): Bacteria > Bacillota > Clostridia > Lachnospirales > Lachnospiraceae > Blautia_A. Next base: position 4,714 of record JAFOJB010000409.1, on the reverse strand, counting down.
CTCCTCAAAGACAGGGTCTTTTTCCGGCACTGCATAATACCACGCGGTATTCATCTGGAAGGCTCCGGGACATACTTTGTTGTCGATCCAGAGGATACGGTTTGAAAATTTCTTATACATTGCCTGAAATTCCGGTGTTCCGGTTTTCGGATCATGCAGCTCCTGAATGATATACTTTCCATAGTTTCCATCATTGTTTTCGTAGATCATGGCTATCCTCCGTTTCTTCAAGACATACCCTTTTGTTTCTCAGGACCTGTTCAGGACAGACCTTTCATCCGTTCTGAACAAATCCCCGGTTTCCCGTTTTTATCATATCACAAATGCAGAAGCAGGAAACATGGCCGATCGAATTTCCACAGTTTTGTACAGAATACATATCCATTTTTGTAGTATCTGTCGATAAAAAACGGCAGTTTCGCCCATGTCGTTCCACCTGGTGCCTGCTGGAGCCGCTTCACCGGAACAGAGGGCAGGAGCCTTTACAGCACCGCGTATATGACGGCACAGAGTATGATAATGATTCCGATGCAGGTCATCATCAGGGCAAAGGTAAAATTCGAAGTGATCGGCCGGGCGGCTCCCGAAAGCTCCGTGTAAACGGTCCGGAACAGGCCCGGATGGGCTCTCGGTTTTCCCCGCACCTTCCGTTCCTTCACCACGGTCCTGCGAAGGAGTACGATCAGGCCATCCGTTCCCATCTCCATCGCCCGTACCAGAATGGAAGCGATCAGCATAACGAAGCGGGCCGCCGGCGTAAGCAGCCTGTTCTCTCCAAACAGCGCCGCGAGAGACGGAAAGACCTTCTCTCCAAATAATACCGCAAGTGGTTTAAGGATCCTGTTTTCTCCGAACAAAGCCGCGAGCGGACCGAATATCCCCGGAAGGATGCGGGTCAGAACAGGACGGTAAACACTTTCCTCCAGATCCAGTTTCTCCGGCCAGAGATTCACATAGGAACCACCGCGTACCAGGAAACGCCGTACCACAAAAAGATATACCAGTCCTCCGATGGTAAGGGAAATGAAGCTTCCCTTCAGATTTTCAAAGGTAAACGCCCGGAAATGCAGGATTTCCTCAAAGCCGGTCATCCGGAAGGCAAGCCGGGTGGAAACCGCCGGTTGTCCCAGAATGAGCATCCACAGCGAAGAACCAAAGACAGCCAGGGCACTGGCGCCGTTCATACCGGGACTCTTCACACTGTCAAACAGCGCCTGTCTTCCGGGATCGGTATTTTTCTCAACAAAGACGCAGAGAAACAGCTTCAGCATATAGGCAAAGGTGAAGCCGCCGCTGATCAGGAAAATCCATTCAATGCAGGAAAGAAGTCCGGCACAGGAAGAAAGATGGTGGATGCCCTCCACGATCCCTTCGTGAAGAAGCGTTTTGCTGAGATACCCGTTTGCAAGAGGCACGCCGCTGATCCCCAGCGCTCCCAGCAGGAAGGAAATCTTCAGAACCCGTTTATTCCTTCCATAGCCCCGGATCTCATCGAGCGTCAGCGTATGAAGATTCATCACCACCACACCGGCCGCCATAAACAGGGTCAGCTTGATCAGGGAATGATTCACCATATGAAGCATCAGGCCGGATCTGGCGATCACAACGCCTTCCTCATTTCCGATGCTGTCAAGAAGGATCATCATCCCCGTGCCTGTCAGAATAAACCCGATCTGCGACATGGAGGAACAGGCCAGCGTCCGCTTCAGGTTCACTGAAAACAGGGCCAGCAAAGCTCCCAGAAACATGGTAACCACCCCGAGGAGCAGCACCAGAAGGCCAAAGGTTCTATTTCCCGCGAGCACATGCATGGAGGTCATCAGAATCCCGAAAATTCCCACCTTGGTAAGGATTCCGGAAAGCAGGGCCGAAGCCGGCGAGGGAGCCGCAGGGTGGGCCTTTGGCAGCCACACATGGACCGGCACCATACCAGCCTTTGCTCCAAACCCAAACAGGATACAGACTCCTGCCGCCATCAGCTTTCCCTTCTCCAAAGGAGCCTGCACTGCAGCAGAAAGCTCCCCATAGGCCAGCGTTCCCACAGCATCGTACAGAAGCGCAAGACCCATAAAAAGGACCAGGCCGCCGATCACCGCGATGAACAGGTAGGTATACCCGGCACGGACAGCTGCCTTCGTCTCTTCATGGATGATCCAGGTAAAGGAGGTGAAGGAAAGGATCTCAAAAAACAGGAAGGCTGTCATCAGGTCGTCAGAAAGCATGACGCCTTCGGTCGCCCCAAGCGTCACGATGACAAAAAACCAGTACCGGTTCAGGTTTTCTCTTTCTTCTTTAAAATACTCCTTCGCGAAAAGAGCAGTCCCCGCCCACATCAGCGATGTGATCACCGCATACACCGAACGGAATCCATCGCTGGCAAAAGAAAGGCCGCAGGCCAGTACTCCCCGTATGCAGAAGGAAGCAGGGCCGTTCCGGTACAATACCAGCGTCAGGCCAAGGATGGCGCCAGTCACCAGGATCACAAAATAATCCCGGACCGTCTCACTCTTTTTCCCGATCAGGTACGACAGAATGCCGCAGAGAAACGGGGCAAATACGATAGAAAGGATCAGCATTTCCAAATTCCTCCACGCCCTCCCGAAGAAGGAAGGGCATTTCTCGCTGTGTACAGTGCCTTATTCTGAAAGACCTTCTTACAGGACGCCGGCGGCTATTTGCCGGATAAACGAAACGATGGGCGCCGGAAAGACCCCGAACAGGATATTCAGGATTCCGAAGAAGACAATGGGAATGAGCATCAGCCGTCCGGCCTCCTGTCTTTCCTCCCCATAATGATCCGTCCCATCCACGGGGAAAAAGGCCCGCACACTCACTGACAGAGTATACATGGCGCAGAGGAAAGCGGCGATGATCAGGCACACCACTCCCAGGATCCCCAGGGCAGTATCCGCTGCAATTCCTGCCATGACCAGGTTCCATTTTGAGATAAATCCGCAGAAAAGTGGTATCCCCGTCAGAGAAAGAGCTCCCAGAGTATAGAAAGCAAAAGTCGCCGGCATCCTTTTCCCAACTCCGTTTACCTGGTAAATATAAGAATTCCCGGTTCTGTGCATGAAAGCTCCGGCGCAGAGAAACAGGGACATCTTGATGATTCCGTGAAACAACATGTGGAGCAGGCCGGCCGTAAGGCCTTCCGGCGTCATCAGCATCACCCCGAAAATCATATAGGAAAGATTACTGGCAGTGGAATACGCCAGCCGGCGCTTGAAATGTCTTTCCTTCAGAGCCATCACCGCAGCAAATACCACGGTAAAGCAGGCAGCCAGAATGGCAGTAACCTGCATGCCGCTGTCCACAAGATACTCCGGTCCATAGACATACCAGGCAAGGCGGATGATCGCGAAGACGCCCGAGTTTACCACCGCCACCGCATGGAGAAGAGCCGTCACCGGCGTCGGCGCCGCAGAGGCGGTAGGCAGCCAGGAATGCAGGGGAAACAGAGCCGCCTTTGCTCCAAAGCCGAAGAAGCCCGCCGCAAAGGCAAATTTCATGATACCGGAGATGTTGTTTATGGAGAGACTTCCCCCATAGACGAAGCTCCCCGTCTCTCCATAGACCGTGGTCATGATCACCGTGATAAAGGCAAGCCCTGCGCCGCCAATGGTAAACGCCGCGTATTTTCTTGCCGCGTACATGCTCTCGTGGTCGTGGTAATAGGACACGAGCGGGATCGTCACCAGGGTGAGCATTTCAAAGAATACATACATGGTGGTGATATTCGAGGCAAACGCCACCCCAAGAGTCACTCCGTAAGTCATGATATAGAAGGCGAAGAACTTGTTCTTCTCCCTTGTTTCCTGCATGTATTCAAAGGCATAAAGCATCACAAAGGGCCACATCACCGAGATCATCCCCGCAAAAAGGCAGGAAAGACCATCCACTTTGAAATCGATGGAAAAATCCCCTGCAAAGCTGTAGATCATCACCGGTTCTCTCCGCACTGCCAGCAGGGCGGCAAAGACCAGAACGGATGTGATGCAGACGATCGTTTCCGAATACCTGTTTCTTCTGCGGTCTTCCATCTGCTCCTTCAGAAGCAGCAGCCGGAATCCTCCCGCGACAGGAAACAGGATCGGGATCAGCAAAAATATGGGACTCAATTTTACCCTCCCTCCGAATTCGAAACCCCTGAACTCTTCAGATACACCACAGATCCAGAAGCTGCAGGCCGAAAAGCCCTGCCAGAAGAGCCGCCGCGCAAAGAAGCATCAGCGGAACAGTCATGAGAGGAGATGGCTCGGCCTTTGTCGTATCCCCCCTGAAATCCTCTCCGGGGAAAAAGGCGTCCACCGCGACCGGGAAAAGATATCCGGCTGTAAGCAGCGCGGAGATCAGAAGCACCACCGGCGGCAGAATGGAAAATACCCCCATCCCGTCCCCGATGGCGGCTCCCGCAAGCACCCATTTACTCAGGAAGCCGCCCATTGGCGGAATGCCCACCAGCGAGAGGGAGGCGATCATGAAGCACCACATGGTGACAGGCATTCTTTTGCCGATCCCCTTCAGATCCTCCACTCTGCGGATGCCCAGCCTGTAGATAAAGATTCCGGCCACCAGGAAAAGACAGCCTTTGGAGGCCGCATGGGCCAGAAGATGAAGCATGCCGCCCTTCAGCCCTTCCTCTGAAAGCAGAGATAAACCCACCATGATATAGGAAATCTGGCTCACGGTAGAAAAGGCCAGCCGCTTTTTC
>JAFOJB010000408.1 GCA_017420455.1 Blautia sp. | reverse complement strand
CTTTTGTCTTGGCATGGGTAAGACAAAAGAACCGTCCCCTTGTCTTGCCGTTTCTCGTGTCTTCTGACAATTACAGGGTGTCAAGAAAAAATACTTGACACCCTGTTTCTTTTCGTGTATCATAGGCAAGGTGATTTCAGATGGAGAATTTTGTAAAGCAGACTCTTTTATATGATTTTTATGGGGAGCTGCTCACAGAGAGACAGAAACAGATATATGAAAGCATCGTCCTGGAGGATTATTCCCTCAGCGAGGCGGCCGAGGAGTACGGCATCAGCCGGTAGGGAGTCCATGATATGCTGAAGAGGTGCAATGCCATCCTGGAAGGATATGAGGAAAAGCTTCATCTGGTGGAGAAGTTCGTCAATATCCGCAGTCAGGTCCAGCAGATCAGAAAGCTCGCGTCAGAGCTGAAGGCAGGAGGATGCTCAGGGACTATCATAGAACTGAAATCAGAGGAGATCGAAAAGATCTCCGGCGAAGTACTGGAGGAATTGTAACAGATGGCATTTGAAAGTCTGACTGACAAATTGCAGAATGTTTTCAAGAAGCTCCGCAGCAAAGGCAAGCTTACCGAAGAGGATGTCAAGGTAGCTCTGAAGGAAGTCAAGATGGCTCTCCTGGAGGCAGATGTCAATTTCAAGGTGGTCAAGCAGTTCACAAAATCCGTGCAGGAACGGGCCGTAGGACAGGATGTCATGAACGGTCTGAATCCCGGACAGATGGTCATCAAGATCGTCAATGAGGAACTGGTAAACCTGATGGGCAGGGAGACAGAAGAGCTTCCCCTGAAACCTGGAAATGAGATCACTGTCCTTATGATGGCGGGTCTGCAGGGTGCAGGTAAGACCACCACCGTGGCGAAGCTTGCAGGGCAGCTGAAGTCGAAGGGAAAGCATCCCCTCCTTGTAGCCTGTGATGTATATCGTCCGGCAGCCATCACACAGCTGCAGGTGAACGGAGAGCGGCAGGGCGTGGAAGTCTTTTCCATGGGTGATAAACAGAAGCCTGTGGATATCGCGAAGGCAGCCCTGGAACACGCCAGAAGCCATCAGCAGAATGTTGTGCTGATCGATACGGCGGGACGTCTTCATATTGATGAAAACATGATGCAGGAACTGGCCGATATTAAAGCAGCGATCCCGGTGGATGCCACCATTCTTGTGGTCGATGCGATGACAGGCCAGGATGCGGTAAATGTAGCAAAGACCTTCTCCGAGAAGGTCGGGATCGATGGAGTGATCCTCACAAAGCTGGATGGCGATACCAGAGGCGGCGCGGCGCTCTCCATCAAGGCAGTAACAGGAAAACCGATCTATTACGCAGGTATGGGCGAAAAGCTCTCTGACCTGGAGCAGTTCTATCCGGAGCGGATGGCCTCCCGTATTCTTGGTATGGGCGATGTCATGAGCCTGATCGAGAAGGTGGAAGCTTCTGTAAACCAGGAGGAAGCTCTGGAGATGCAGAAGAAGTTAAAGAAGATGGATTTCGACTTTAACGATTACCTTACCAGTATGGATCAGATGAACAAAATGGGCGGGATTTCCAGTATCCTCGGCATGCTTCCCGGGATAGGGGCGAAGCAGAAGGAGCTGGAGGGCATGATCGACGAGAACGCCATGGTACGGACAAAATCCATAATCCTTTCCATGACGCCGCAGGAGAGGGCAAATCCTTCCATTCTGAATGTGTCTCGGAAAAACCGGATCGCCAGAGGCGCCGGGGTGGATGTCTCTGAAGTGAACAGGCTGGTAAAGCAGTTTGAGCAGAGCAAAAAGATGATGAAACAGATGCCCGGGATGATGGGCGGCGGCAGAAGAGGCGGCGGCCTGGGCGGCCTTCGGGGCGGATTTAAATTACCCTTCTGAGGAAAATCACCGTTACAGGGTGGTTCCAAATAAACATAAGGATTGAGACAGTTATTTCCGGATCGATCCTGAGGAACAGTCGGAAAATGCGGAAGCTGTATTCCGACGGTTCCGGCAAATCAATTAAAAAAGAAAAAATCATGGAGGAATGAAAAAATGGCAGTAAAGATCAGACTTAGAAGAATGGGAAAGAAGAAAGAGCCTTTCTATAGAATCGTTGTTGCGGATTCCCGCACCAAACGTGACGGAAGATGCATCGAGGAGATCGGGACCTATGATCCTAACAGCGATCCCAGCACCTTCAAGGTAGACGAGGAAGCTGCGAAGAAGTGGCTTGCCGCAGGCGCTCAGCCTACAGAAGTTGTTGCGAAGATCCTGAAGCTGGCCGGAATCGAGAAATAAGGAATTGCCTTTGGCATTCCGTGACGTCCAGAAACGGACAGATCAGGGAGGAATGTGATGAAAGGATTAGTAGAAGTAATTGCAAAATCTCTTGTTGATAATCCGGACGAGGTAGTTGTCACAGAAACGGAAACAGAGGACTCTGTGGTCATCGAACTGAAGGTAGGCCCCTCAGATATGGGTAAGGTCATTGGCCGGCAGGGAAGAATAGCCAAGGCGATCCGCACCGTAGTAAAGGCAGCTTCATCGAAAAGCGAAAAGAAAGTTATTGTCGATATTATGTAAAACTTCTGGGGACGGGGAAATTTGTTTTCACTGTCCCCTTTGGTTTTTCTGGAGAGAGTTATGGAAGATTTTCTGAAGGTTGGAGTGGTCACAACAACCCACGGGATCCGGGGAGAGGTGAAGGTTTATCCCACCACGGACGATCCGGAGCGTTTTCTGGAGCTTCCCTATGTTCTGGCAGATACTCCGAAGGAGAAGGTGCACCTGGATATTGAACAGGTGCGTTTTTTTAAGAATCTTGTGATCCTGAAATTCGAAAAGTACGATAATATAAACGATATTATGTTCCTGAAGGGAAAAGATCTCTGGATTCCACGGGAGCTGGGGCAGCACCTGGAGGAAGGCGAGTACTATATTGCGGATCTTCTGGGCATGCAGGTGGTTCTGGAGGATGGCACGGTGTTCGGCACGTTGAAAAATGTGATGGAGACCGGCGCGAATGATGTGTATATTATAGATACGAAAGAGCATGGTGAGGTTCTTATTCCCGCCATCCGGGACTGTATCCTGGATGTGGATCTGGAACAGAATATCATGAAAATCCATCTTCTGAAGGGGCTTGTAGAATGAATTTCTATGTTCTTACCTTGTTTCCGGATATGGTCACCGGGGGCATGAATACCAGCATCACAGGACGGGCTATGGAATCCGGAAATCTTTCCCTGCAGACAGTCAATATCCGGGATTTTGCCTTCAATAAACATCAGAAGGTGGACGATTATACCTATGGAGGCGGTGCCGGGATGCTGATGCAGCCGGAACCTGTCTACCTTGCCTGGGAATCGGTTGTGCAGAAAATCGGACACAGGCCGCGTACCATTTATCTCACGCCTCAGGGAAAAGTATTCAATCAGGCATTGGCCAGGGAGTTTGCGAAGGAGCCGGAGCTTGTTTTTTTGTGCGGCCATTATGAGGGAATTGATGAACGGGTGCTGGAGGAGACGGTGACGGATTTTGTCTCGATCGGAGACTATGTTCTGACAGGCGGAGAGCTTCCTGCCATGGTCATGATGGACGCTATTTCCAGAATGGTCCCGGGAGTCCTTGGAAATGAAGAATCCGGGGAGGAAGAGTCGTTTTCCGCCGGTCTGCTGGAATATCCTCAGTATTCCCGTCCGCAGTTCTGGCATGGAAAGGAGGTTCCTCCTGTCCTGATGTCCGGACATCATGGCAATGTGGATAAGTGGCGCAGGGAGCAGTCCATCATCCGTACTGCCAGATGGCGGCCGGATCTTCTGAAGACCGCAGATCTTACCAACAAAGAGTGGGTGTTTG
>JAFOJB010000407.1 GCA_017420455.1 Blautia sp. | reverse complement strand
GAGAAAAGAAAGAACAGCCTGATCGGAAAGCTGCTCGGGTAAAACTGATATCGAACAGGGGGAACGGAATTATGAGAACAAATAGCAGGATACCGAAAGGATTCATCCACGCAGATGGAACGCGCCTGGTGGACGGCGAGGGAAAAACCTTCCAGATCCGTGGCGTAAACCTTGGCAACTGGTTTGTCCCGGAATGCTACATGTCAGTCCAGTCGGTCGGGGATTTCGACACAGGGGTTTACACAGTGGAAAGAGCCCTTCGCGCGATGAAGGCAAACCCGAAGCTTACCGACAGCCAGATCGAAGAGCTTTATCGGATATACATGGACAACTATACGACAGAGGAAGATTTCAGGGAGATCGCAGAGATCGGGCTGAACACAGTCCGCCTGCCGTTTACCTGGATGGATCTGACGACAGACGGCCTTACCCTGAAACCGGATGCCTTTCATTATCTGGACTGGGCGCTGGACATGTGTGAAAAATACGGTCTGTATGCAGTGGTGGACCTGCATGGAGCTGTCGGTTCACAGAATCAGGATTTTCATTCCGGTGATGATGCGCATTTTGACCTGTATGGAAATCCCGAGCACAGAAGGATGACCATTGAACTGTGGAAGATTATTGCAGAACGCTACAGAGACCGCACCATAGTAGCCGGATACGACCTGTTGAATGAATGCCGCAGAGCCTTCGGCAAGTTCGGAGGGAAGATCAACTCCGATTTTTATGACGAGCTGGTCAGGGCCGTTCGCTCGGTGGATCAGAACCACCTGATCTTTATCGAGTATTTTACCTTCCCGATCCATGGTGTCGGGGTCAGGCATTATGACTGGAAAAACGTGGCAGTGGAGTACCACATATACAACCTGACCCCTCTTTCCCAGAAAAACTGCCTTCGCCTGATCCGCCTTATGCACCAGGTTTCCGGCAATACAAAGGTCCCGGTCTATGTGGGAGAGTTCAATGCGTGGAACAAGGTGAAGGACTGGGATGTCACCATCGATTACTTCAACAGAATCGGCTGGTCATGGTCATCCTGGGCTTACAAGGTCAATGAGTACCCTTATAAGCATGAGTTCGGCAAGGAACACGCCGGCAGAGACTGGGGGCTCTATGTCCTGGATATCAAACCGGTGGATCTGTCTACAGCGGACTTTGAAGAAATTGCTGATTTATACAGGAGAACAGCCTCCATCAACGCAAAAAAGACCTATATTTATGATTTTTACAGGAGGAAGCTCTCCGGCAGCAGATAAGCCGCCGGATGACAGTTAGGCACTGTACACAAATAACTTCCGAAAGCTGCGCAGAACAAATTCAAATCTGCAAGGCGGCGGAAGGAAGCGATGCGGGCATCGCTGACTGACAACAACGCAGTCAGATTTGGATTTGGGCAGTCAGAATTCGGAAGTTATTTGTGTACAGTGCCTTACCACAGCCTTCGTTTCATACAGGGTAAGGGAGACAGATCATGAAAAAGACAGACTTTAACGCAGACTGGACAGTACACTGTCTGACCAGAGAAGCACCGGACAGGATGGTTTCTGTTCCTCATGATGCCATGATCGATGAACCACGGTCATACAGCAGCCAGGGAGAGGGGAATATCGGCTGGTATATCGGCGGTGATTATGAATATACAAAGAGTTTCCATGCACCACTGGAGTGGAAGGATCAGACTGTCCTGATCGAATTTGAAGGGGTGTATCACAACGCGGAGGTCCTGATCAACGGGGAAAAAGCAGCGTTTCGTCCTTATGGTTATACGAATTTTTATGTTGCGCTGGATCCTTTTCTCAAATACGGGGAAGACAATGAGCTGAAGGTCATCGCGAGAAACGCGGACCAGCCTAACAGCCGCTGGTATACCGGCACCGGTATTTACCGTCCCGTAAACCTGTGGACCGGCGGGAAGCAGCATATTCCGGTCAATGGGGTCCGCATACGCACTGTGGATTATGTTTCCGGAACGATCGAAGTAAAAATACGGCTTTCCTGCCCGGGAGAGATCTTCGTGGAGATCCTCGACGCGGACGGTAAGAACGTCGCGGCGAAAAAAATGGATTGTCGGGAGACAGAAGTAAAATCCCTCTTTGATGTACCGGATGCGCAGCTGTGGGATACAGAGCATCCTTATCTCTATACCATGCGGGTTTCCTTCGGGGAGGATGTGGTGGAGGAGTCTTTCGGTATCCGTACCCTTGCATGGAACCCGAAGGAAGGCCTGACCATGAACGGGAAAAGGGTGATCTTAAGAGGCGCCTGCATACATCATGATAATGGAGTGCTCGGGGCCTGTGCTTTTCCGGAGGCAGAGGAGAGAAAGGTGCGTCTGCACAAAGAAAATGGTTATAATGCCCTCCGCAGCGCGCATAATCCATGTTCCAAGGCCATACTTGACGCCTGCGACCGGCTGGGAATGCTGATGATGGATGAGTATGCAGATGCCTGGACCATGCATAAAACCAGGTATGACTATGTAATCTACCTGAAAGACTGGTGGAAACAGGATCTTACGGATATGGTCGACAAAGATTATAATCATCCCAGCGTGATCGCGTATTCTACCGGGAACGAGGTGGCTGAGACAGCCCGGCCGGACGGAATCCGTTTTACAGGCGAAATGACACAGTTTTTGCATGGGTTGGACGACTCCAGACCTGTATCCTGCGGCATCAACATATTCTTCAACTTCCTCAGCTCGATCGGAATGGGCGTTTACAGCGATGACAAAGCCGAAAAGGCGTCAGAGGCTGCGGCGAAGAAGGGAAACAAAAAGAAAAAGGCAGTCGGAAGTGAGTTTTACAATAAACTGGCATGTCTTATGGGCGACAAGTTCATGAAATTCGGGGCAACACTCTACCCGTGCGATGTAAAAACACGGGACGCCTACGCCAATATGGATATCGCAGGCTACAATTACGGCATATGGCGGTATAAGAAAGATATGAAGAAATACCCGGAACGTCTGATCCTTGGTTCCGAGACCTTCTGCAAAGATGCCTGGCTGTTCTGGAACATAGCGAAGGAGCACCCGCGCGTGATCGGTGATTTTGTGTGGGCCGGTATGGACTATATCGGGGAGACTGGCATGGGAGCGCCGGAATACGGGGATTACCGTATGACAGCGGAAGAGACACAGATGACCGGCGGCAATGGCCGTATCGATATCACGGGGAAGCGAAGGGCAGAGGCGGCCTATACCCTGGTCGCACTTGAACAGGAAAAAGGCCCGTTCATCGGTGTCCGCCCGGTGAATCGAACGGATAATCCCAACCTGACAGGGTGGTCCCTGACAAAGGCTTTGGAGAGCTGGTCCTTTGAGGGCTGCGAGGGAAAAGAAGCGACTGTGGAAGTATACTCCAGAGCAGCCCAGGTAGAGCTGAAGCTGAACGGAAGGTCAGTTGGAAAAAAGAAAACACATAAGACAGCCAGGACGATCTTTCAAATTCCCTATGAAAGCGGGGAACTGACAGCCGTCTCTTACGATGCTTCCGGGAAAGAAACCGGTTCCTGCAGACTTATGTCCGCATCCTCCCAGAAACAGCTTCGCATCCTTCCGGAGGAGAAAACCGTGAAGACAGGAGGATTAAGCTTTGTCCGCCTTCGCTATACGGACGATCAGGGCATATGGAAGCCGCTGGAAAGACATCAGCTTAAGGTTTCTGTTGAGAACGGGTCCCTGCTTGGCCTTGGCTGTGCAAATGCATATTTTTCAGGGAACTATACGCAGGATACTACAGATACCTATTATGGGGAGGCTCTGGCTGTGATCCGCGCAGATGGCAGGGGGGACGTCAGGGTGTCAGTAACGGAGGACGGAGAAAAAACCGTCGAAAACACAATCCCGCTGGAGTGTGCTCATTCCTGAAGATACACGGCACATTGTTTCCAGATACGCTCGTAATGGTCACGCACACCCCCCCTCCGTCCCGCCGCAGCAGGCGGCAGGACGGAGGGGGTCGATATTTCCGGGGGGATCTTCATAACATTCTTTCACCGGACACTCTTTTGATTATCTGGTCTGGAAAGTGCAGAGATAATCACCGACTCCCCAGGTATAATGTACGCTGGAGCTTACCACTTGTGCGTCCCTGGTCCTGGTCTGGTCAATCCGGATGAAATCCATCTTCTGTGCCTTGGCCGAGCTGT
>JAFOJB010000406.1 GCA_017420455.1 Blautia sp. | reverse complement strand
GCGTATATCTTGGACAGTTCTTCCGTATCATCAGCGAAGAAGCAAATCCCGATATCTACGCTCTGGCAACAGCTTCTGATTATTATGTAGGTGCTGTTCATGAGAACGAGCCGGAAAACGGCGAGAAACTTGTCAACATCCTTCTGGACAAGGGCTGCAGAAATATCGGTCTGATCGGCTGGGAGCAGGGCGATGCAACATGGCTTGGCAGATGGGAAGGCTATCAGGCAGGAGTAGCAGCCTGGAACGAAGCACATCCGGATGATCAGGCAGTTCTTTCCGAGCCCCAGTACGCAGGCACCACCTCCGAAGGCGGCGCGAAGGCAGCAGACGCTCTGATGAGCGCAGATCCGGATCTGGATGCTCTGATTCCGGCCGGCGGCGGCGGAGAGCCTCTGCAGGGAGCTATCAGCGCAGTAGAAAAAGCAGGAAAGACCGGCGAGATCGCCATCGTTTCCACAGACTTCCTTCCGGACCTGGGAGAAAGACTTGAGAACGGCTCCATGGCTGGTGAGTCCGGCGGACATTACTGCGACCCGCTGTTTGCCTTCATGATGGTCTACAACGCAATCAAGGGCAACTACAGCAACTTCGCAGGAACCTTCAACAACGTTCTGTTCCCGTATCTGTATGTAGCATCCGCAGAGGACTACAAGGATTATGAGACCTACTTCGTAAATCAGCTTCCTTATACCAAGGATGAGCTGGTTGCTATGGCAGACGAAAGCCTGGAAGATCTGATGGCAACCGCAGCAGCTCTGTCCATCGAGGACGCAGCCGCACGTGCAGCAAACTGAGTGTAAGTAAGGGTTTGTCATTTTTTCCAACATAGCGGCAAACGAAAAGGTAACGGAGGCCGGTATCGCGCTCTGCGATGCGGGCATTTTCTTCTGATTTCATCATACGAGGTAAAATACATGGGCTCAACACAAACTGCATCCGCAAACAAGAGGATGTCCGGGAGAATCGTCGGTTTTCTCATTCTGATCCTTCTTGTGATCGCTTCCTGGGCGGTCTTTAAGGTTATTACGCCCCAGAATTTTGGCTCTCCCAAGAACCTGCTAAGCTATTTTGAAGCTTCCCTTATGGTATCTGCCGGAGCAGTGGGGTTCTTCTTTGTTATGGTCATGGGGATGTTCGACTTCTCCATCGGCGCGAACATCATGCTTTCTTCCATCGTAGGAGCGGTACTGGCTTCCCGTTTTCATCTGGGATATCCGGGACTGATTCTTGGGTGCATCCTTACCGGAGCAATCGTAGGACTGCTGAACGGCTTCTTCTATGTAAAGCTTCGGATCCCTTCTATGATCGTTACCACCGGTCTGGCCCTGATCTATGAATCCATCGCGAGCTATATCGCCGGCAGCCAGTCCGCAACTCTTCCGTCGAACTTAAGAGCCTTCGGGTCTATGCCGGGAAACCTGATCCTTGCGGTCATCGCTTTCGCGGTTTCCTATATTCTTCTGAATTATACCAGGATCGGAACCTATACCTACGCCATCGGTTCCAACGAATTTGTGGCGAAGAACATGGGTATCAATGTAAACAAGTATAAAATGCTGGCCTTCATCATTTCCGGCGCGTTTTTCGGAGTAGAGGCTGTGCTTACCATCAGCTATGGTTCTTCCATGGTGGCAGAGACGGGCATGCTTTCCATGAGCCGGAACTTCTATCCGACCATGGGGTGCTTCCTGGGTCTTGCCCTGAAAAAATACGGAATCCCGATTCCGGCCATCATCATCGGAGAATTTTTCCTGCAGATCATCTATTACGGGTTTGTGGCTCTTGGCGCCCCGACCGCAGTAAACGATGTCATCTCGGGTCTGGCACTGCTGATCATCGTTACCCTTACGACCAGAGTAAGCAAGGGCGAGATCGTCAAATAATCGATCGGAGGAGGAGAAAATGAGCGAAATCAGATTACAGGTTCAGAATCTCTGCAAATCCTTCGGTATCACGAAGGCAGTGCAGGATGTTTCCTTTAATATCAACAAGGGAGAGGTTCACGCCCTGATCGGCGAGAACGGCTCCGGAAAATCCACCCTGACCAATATGCTGACGGGAATCTATACGATCGACAGCGGCCATTTCATCCTGGACGGCAAGGAGATCCATCCGAAGAACCAGGTGGAGGCCAACGACGAGGGCGTTTCCATCATCGTACAGGAGCTGGGAACCCTCTCCGGACTTACAGTAGCGGAAAATATTTTCCTGGGCCATGAGGACCGTTTTGTGAGCCATGGCATCAAAAACACCCAGGGAATGAACAGGGAAGCCCAGGCTCTTCTGGAAAAATACGGATTCGGCAGGATCAAGGCTTCCGCCATGGTGGACGACTACAATTTCGAGGACAGAAAACTGGTGGAGATCGTGAAGGCCACCTATTTCTCCCCGAAGATCGTGGTGATCGACGAGACCACCACCGCTCTTTCCCAGGAAGGGCGTGAAGAGCTGTACAAGCAGATGAACCGGATCCGGGACGAGGGCGATACGATCATTTTCATCTCACATGACCTTCCGGAGGTGCTCCGGATGTCAGACTCGATCACCTGCCTTCGCGACGGAGTTTACATCGATACGGTAAAAAGCGCCCAGATCGATGAAGAAGGCCTCAAAAAACTGATGGTCGGACGTGAAGTCACCGGAGACTACTACCGTGCGGATT
>JAFOJB010000405.1 GCA_017420455.1 Blautia sp. | reverse complement strand
GTTACAGTTCACGGTCTCACCGTCTGGGGACTGCATGTGTTTGCAATCCATGTTTTTTTATGATATCGTATATGCTGTCCGGAAGCTTCAGCAAAAGACAAAGTATTCTTTAAATCACAATACCGGGAGAAGGAAAATGAAAGCATATGAACGTCTGTTAAATTACGTAAAGATCTATACCACCAGCGATGAAGAAACGGGGACAGTCCCGTCCACTTCCCGCCAGTTCGACCTGGCCAGGCTCCTTGTGAAGGAGATGAAGGAGCTGGGCATTGCGGATGCCCGCGTAGATGAAAAATGCTATGTCTATGGATCGGTTCCGGCATCCGCGGGCTGCGAAAAAGCGCCTGCTCTGGGCTTTCTGGCCCACCTGGACACTGCTCCGGATTTTTGCGGTGAAAACGTCCATCCCCTGGTCCACGAGAACTATGACGGAGAGGACGTGCCTCTCGGGGAAAGCGGCCTTACGCTTTCTGTAAGGCAGTTCCCGCACCTTAAGTCACTGAAGGGCCGTACTCTGATCACCACCGACGGCACCACCCTGCTCGGCGCGGATGATAAAGCAGGGATAGCGGCTATCATGACGGCAGTACAGGAAATCATGGCAGGGGATATCCCCCATGGCAGAATCTGCATCGGCTTCACTCCGGATGAAGAAATCGGAGGCGGCGCCGAGGACCTCGATCTTCCTCTGTTTGGGGCGAAATACGCCTATACTGTGGATGGAGGGGCGGAAAACGAGATCGAATATGAGAACTTCAATGCCGCTGCCGCTGTTTTCGAGATCCGGGGCTTCAATATCCACCCGGGAGATTCGAAGGATAAGATGATCAATGCCGCTCTTCTGGCCTGCCGGATAAACGCCATGCTCCCGGAGGCGGAAACGCCCAGGGATACGGAGGGCTATGAAGGCTTCTTCCACCTGACAGAGCTTTCCGGAACCGTGGAGAAGGCCAGGCTTTCCTATATTATCCGGGATCACAGCTTCCCCCATTTTGAAGCCCGCCTGGAAATGCTCCGCCACATAGAAAAAATCATGAACGAGCGGTGGGGCGAAGGCTGCGTGACCCTCACCATCCGGGAACAATACCGCAACATGAAGGAAAAGATCGAGCCCTGTATGCATCTGATCGAAAACGCAAAGGCCGTGATCCGTTCCCTGGATTTGGAACCTGCCGTCCTGCCGGTGCGGGGCGGCACAGATGGCGCCAGACTCTCCTATCGCGGTCTTCCCTGTCCCAATCTCGGTACCGGTGGTTACGCCTATCACGGCCCTTACGAGCACATTACCGCAGAGGGTCTGGAGAAGGCATCCCGGATCATCCTTGGTCTTGTCCGGAAATACAGTGAACTATAAAGAGAGAATCCGGAGAAGGCATCACGGGGCATCCCTGGCCTGATCCGGCAATACAGCGAACTGTGAAGAGAGGTTCCGGAGAAGGCATCATGGGGCATCCCTGGCCTGATCCGGCAATGCAGCGAACTATGAAGGACAGGCATGGAATCTGAACAGGAACCGCAGAACGCCAAGACCTGAAGAAGTCTTTCTCCAGAGAAAGGGGCCAGTCTATATGGAGCTTACGCATTTTGACCAGCAGGGGAACGCACGCATGGTTGATGTGTCTGAAAAAGAAATCACCTCCCGGACTGCAGTGGCCGAGGGCATCCTGGAGGTAAACCGGGAGGTTTTCGAGGCGATCAGGGATAAAACCGTAAAAAAGGGGGATGTGCTGACAGTCGCTCAGGTGGCAGGCATCATGGGCTGCAAGCGCACCCAGGACCTGATCCCCATGTGTCATCTTCTGAACCTTACCCATGCCTCTCTGACCTTCGAGCTGCTCCCGGAAGCCTGCCGGATCCGGGCAGTCTGCACCGTGAAGACCGAAGGGAAGACCGGCGTGGAGATGGAAGCCCTGACCGGCGTTTCCACTGCCCTCCTTACCATCTACGATATGTGCAAGGCCATCGACAGACACATGGTCATCAGGGAAATCCATCTCCGGGAAAAGCACGGCGGCAAAAGCGGGGATTTCTATAACCCGGAACTCCCTCCAGATGTTTCCTTCTGAGAAAACGGGGACGGTTCCTCACCGTCCCCGTTTTCTCTTTTTTCCTGTAGTGTTTTATCTGCCAAATCCGCAGTTCGGAAATGTGCAGCTTTCACATCCGAGGCACAATCCTCCGTGTCCCATTTTCATCAGCTCCGGGCGGGTGATGGGGAGACCTGCGGCAATGCGGGGCAGTACCAGATCAAATATGGTTCTTTTCGCGTACATGACGCAGCCCGGCAGTCCCATCACGGGAACGCCGTCTTCAAAATAGCCCAGCAGGAACATGGCACCCGGCAGTACCGGCGCTCCGTAAGTCACGATCCGCACCCCGGTATCCCGTATAGCGCCAGGCGTACGGTCGTCCGGGTCCACGCTCATTCCACCGGTGCAGAGGATCATGTCCACCCCTGCCTCATGGTAAGCCTTCACCGCGGCTGCGATCTCCCCCCTGTCGTCCCCGGGAGTGCAGCGGCAGGTGACCTCAATCCCATATTCCTTCAGCTTCTCAATGATGACAGGAGTGAATTTATCTGTGATCAGCCCCTTTGCCACCTCGCCGCCGGTAGTCACAAGCCCCGCCCTGCGGCAGCGGTAAGGCAGTACCTGCATAAGCGGTTCAGAGCCGCATGCCGCCTCTGCCTCCCTGAGCTTTTCCTCCCCGATGACAAGAGGGATCACCCGCATTCCTGCCAGCTTATCTCCCTTTTTCACAGGAACAGCGGTATGCCGTGTGGCGATCATCAGCTCCTCTATGGAATTGACCTGATAAAGCCTTTCCACATCCACTGTAAACAGCCCGTCACAGTCCGCGATCAGTTCAATTTTCCCTTCCTTCGGTTCTGTGGCGTGCATATTCTGTCCCTGGCTTAAGGCCCGGAGCCTCTCTGCCGCCTCATCCTCATGAAGCATACCCGGCGTCCTCTCCCAGACAAACAGTGTTTCCTTCCCCATGGACAGAAGCACAGGGATATCCTCCTCCTGTACAATATGCCCCTTCCGGAAACGCGCGCCTTTAAACTCCCCCGGTATGATCTGCGTCATATCATGGCAAAGCACATGACCCGCCGCATCCACAGTCCTGATCTCTTTCAATCTTCCTCACCTCTGTTCCTCAGAAACTCCGCAGCTCCTGAAAATCTGTTTCCTCATATATACCACATTTTTCCCCCTGGCGCAAGAATTCCCGCAGATCCGGTCAGGAAGAAGCCCGGTTTGTTGCAGTTCCCGGTGTGAGAATAGGGGACGGAGAATAGGGGACGGTTCCTTTTTCTCCCTCCGCTATTCACACTGGCAGAAAAGGCCCCCGCACAAAATATCCGGAGGCCTTTCGATTTTTCTCAATATGTCTGCTTCTTAGAGGATCACAGCACCAGACGCACGCCGCCGAAGATTCCTGCGTCGTTGCCCAGCTGGGCAAGACGGAAGGTCGTGTTTTTGCAGGCGTGGAAACAGTATTTCGGGAAATGCTCTGCCACGGAATCCAGAAGGATCTGGCCTGCCCTGGCAACGCCGCCTCCGATGACGAAGGCTTCCGGGTTGACCACGCAGGCGACGGAAGCCGTCGCTTTCCCAAGCATATCTCCCAGCTCCTCCACCATAAGCAGCGCTACCTTGTCCCCCGCCTTCGCGGCGTCAAAAATATCCTTCGATGTCAGGCCGCTCTCCTTCAGGCAGGTCTCCTCCTCGGGATGTGCCTTGAGATATTTTTTCGTGACCCGGACAATACCGGTGGCCGACGCGTACTGTTCCAGACAGCCCTTTTTGCCGCAGCCGCATTTATCCGTCTCATCGTCTCTCATGGTCATATGGCCGATCTCGCCGGCAGCGCCGTTCACGCCGGCAAGAATACGCTCGTCCAGAATGATTCCTCCGCCGACGCCCGTTCCCAGCGTGACCATGACCATGTTCTTGAAGCCCTTGCCGCCGCCCTGCCACATTTCGCCGAGAGCCGCCACATTGGCGTCATTTCCGGCTTTCACCTTGAGGCCGGTCAGTTCGGAGAGCTGATCCTCCACATTGAAAACGCCCCAGCCCAGGTTGACGCACTTCAGTACTGTACCATCCGGAGAAACCGGTCCCGGAACCCCCATTCCGATGCCTTCAAAATCCTTGATGTCCAGTTTCTTTTCCTCGATCTTCCCAAGTACCGCGTCCTTGATGTCCGGAAGGATCCCGCTGCCGCCGTCCTCGGTACGTGTGGGGATCTCCCATTTTTCCAGAAGTGTTCCATCGGTCTTAAAGAGCCCGATCTTTACGGTGGTCCCGCCGATATCCACTCCAAATGCATATGGTTTCATATAGTTTTCGACCTTTCTTCTCTTGCACCCGCATAAATGCCGTGCAGGCATACCATTTACTGCAACGTGCTGTCCTGCTCAGCTGACGAAATTGCGGAGATATCTTGCGCTCTGCAGGATTGCCTTCTTCGCGCTCTCCAACGAGTCCTCGAAAGCCTTATCCTCTACCTCTATGACACTGCAGCCTTTATAGCCGATGTCTGTAAGGGCGGATACATACCTGCCCCAGTCCACATCGCCAAGGCCCGGGATCTTCGGGGTCATATACTGGAGCGGATTCGCCATCACGCCCACATCTGCCAGTCTGTCCCTGTAGACCTTGATATCCTTGTAAGGGACATGGAATATTTTGTCCCTGAACTCGTAAATCGGCCTGATATAGTCGATCTGCTGCCAGACAAAATGCGAGGGATCGTAGTTGATCCCCAGATTGGGGCTGTCAAGAACCTCAAATACCTTTCTCCAGTTTGCGGGAGTCGTCATGATATTCTGTCCGCCGGGCCACTCGTCGTCTGTGAACCACATGGGGCAGTTTTCGATGGCGATCCGCACTCCCTTTTCCTCTGCGTGCCGCAGGATCGGCGTCCATACCTCTTTCGCGATCTCGAGGTTCTCTGTAAAGGTTCTGGTGCTGACACGGCCGATGAAGGTCGTGACCATGTTTACGCCGAGCATGGCGGAAGCATCGATCAGCTTCATGATATGGGCCACATATCCGGCCCTCTTTTCCAGATCCGGATCCAGCGTATTGGGGTAGTAGGCAAGGGACGAAATCTCGACGCCTTTCGCCTTGCAGAGGTCATTGATCTCCTTTGCCTTTTCTTCGGTAAGATTCGCCGCATCAATATGGCTTACGCCTGCGTAGCGTCTCTTTGCCCCGGCCGCAGGCCAGCAGGCAACCTCCAGGCACTCCAGACCGTTTTCTGCCGCAAAATCTACCACTTCTTCGAAGGTCATCCCTTCACATATGGCGGTTAAAAGACCGAATTTCATTGGTCGACTCCTTTTCTGCGAGGTATCTGCGATTCCGGATCGTTCCTCGCTTTACAATCCTGCCTTTATCATATCATGTTTTATGAATTGAGGAAACAAAAATCTGCCGCTGAAACAAATATCCTTTTCTTTCCGGAAATCATTCCTCAAAATCCGCCTTGTCCCAGAGGGGCTTTCCTGTATATTCTTTCGCCGTCTCTTCACCATTCAAAACACGGGTCGCTCCGGCCGCCATGGCCTCCATCTCGAATTCTCCCGGATAGGCTGTCACAGGAGCGATGAAAGAGCAGGCCTCCGTGATCTTCTGAACCAGTTCCTTGTTGTGGACCATGCCGCCGCCAAGAAGGATTCCGTCTACCTTTCCGTGAAGGGCAGCTGCCATGGCGCCGATCTCCTTGATGATCTGGTAGATCATGGTCTCCCAGACCAGCTTCGGCACCTTCTCCCCGGCTGCGGCCCGATTGCTGACTTCGATGGCATCGGAGGTGCCGAGATGGCTTACAAAGCCGCCGGTCTTCTGGCAGAGAGCTATCGCCTCCTTCTGCGTCACGCCGGAAAAGCAGTAATTTATCATTTCCAGAGCGGGAACAGCACCACAGCGTGTGGGAGCCATGGGACCTTCGCCTCCTACAATGTCATTTCCATCGATCATCCGGCCCTTTTCATGGGCAGAAATGGAAATTCCGCCGCCGATATGGCAGACGACATAGTTGCATTCCTCGTATTTCTTCCCATTCTTTTTGGAGTGCTGGATGGCTGTCTCCTTCAGGTTCAGGGCATGCAGATGCACATTCCGGTACACGCCTTTGATTCCGGTCATACGGGCGACGGGCTGCAGCTCATCGGTATCAGGCGGGTTTACGACAAAGGCGGGGCAGCCGGCCAGATCTGCGAATTCCTTCGCAAGCCCCGGTCCCAGCATTGCCGGATGCTGGATGCCGTTGGCACCACGGTGCGCGTGGTCCAGCAGGATCTCACCCATCTTGTACACCCCGCCTTCCACAGCGCAAAGGCCGCCGCCGCGTCCTACAACTGCGGACAGTTCCTTAAAATCTACGCCGCTTTCCTTGATGCACTCCTCGATCATCTGCTTTCTGTAAGGAAGCTGGTCGATGACCTCTTTATATTTCGCAAGTTCGGAGGCATCGTGAGAAACATTTTTCCCCAGGATCTCCCTGGTTCCTTCAAAAATGGCGATCTTCGTGGACGTTGAGCCGGGATTGATGGTCAGAATCTTATATTCACTCATTTGATATCCTTTCCTGTTTTCTGTCAGAAAAATACACAAACAGACAAAAATGGTAAAAGAGCTGCCCGCTCCGGGGACACATTGCCCTGAAAAGGCAGCTCTTTGCAGCTTTCTGGAATATTTGCTCAGCTCTTATTTTTTGCTTCTTGCCGCGCGGACTGCAGACATGACGATATTTCCCTTGATCTCGGACACCGGCGCCCCTCTGGAGCAGTCGCAGACAATGCTGTTGAAGCCCTGAAGCATGGGGCCGTAGGCATCTGCGTGGCCGAACTGCTGGATCAGCTTCACTGCCACATTTCCCACGTTCAGATCCGGCCAGATGAGTACATTGGCCTTGCCGGCCACCTTGCTCTCTCTGTTTACCTTCTTGGCGGCAACAGCGGGAACGATAGCGGCATCCAGCTGGAATTCCCCGTCGATGGCAAGATCCGGGCGCTTCTCATTTGCGATGCGGAGCGCTTCCTTCACCTTGTCGATCAGCTCGCCCTGCCCGCTTCCCAGTGTGGAATAGCAGACCATGGCGCATCTGGGCTCCCAGTCCAGGAGCTCCTTCACGGTATCGCAGGCAGAGATGGCGATGCTGGCCAGCTGCTCTGCATTGGGATTGGTGCATACCGCGCTGTCTCCCACGGCGAGAAGGGTCCCTTCGGAACCCTGGAACCCGGGAATATCCGCAAGACCGATGCTGGATACGGTGGTGATGCCGGGTTTCAGGCCGATGATCATCTGGCCTGCCAGGAGTACATCCCCGGTGGTATTGTCAATTCCCGCAAAGGTAACGTCCGCTTCCCCCACGGCCTGCATGGCCATGGCGAAATACAGCGGGTTCTCCATACGGCGGGACATGGCTTTTTCCTTCAGCATGGTGCCGGGCTTCGCCACATAGGCGGCGATCACCTTGCTTTTGTATTCTTCATCGTGGATGTCCACGAAAGTAAATACCGACTCATCATACCCTCTCTCGGCGGCGAGGGCTTTATTCTGTGCGGTATCTCCTACCAGAACAGGAATAATGTAGCCTTCCTTCCCTGTCTCATAGGCAGCCTGCATCATTTTTTCGTTGGTCGCTTCCGGGAACGCAACCTTCTGCAGATTTTCCTTCGCAACGGCATAAATGGGATCCAGTACGCTCATTACAGCTCAGCCTCCACTTTATCTACAAGGTCTTTGATGGTTTCGCAGGCAGCAGCGTCTGCCAGCTGGATAAATACGTCCAGCTCATTCTCCAGCTGGGATACAAGGCCGACCATCTGTACGGATGCTCCGCCAAGATCATTCTTGAAGCTGGTATCCAGGGTAAGGGATGCCGCGTCCTTGCTGTATGCAATTGCTACACACTCAATCAGTTTCTTCTCAAGCTCTGCTCTATCCATTTTTTCTGTTCCTTTCTCGATCTGTGCTTTCTGATTCCGGTGCAGAAAGACACCATTTTGCCAGACATCCGCCAGGCGGTCCTTCTGCCCTGAAATCATGTTATTATTATCTGCGCGGCCGGTCTTCCTTCCGGAGGAAGGACCGGCTGCGGGACTGCTCTATATATCCCTGTGCGCCAGGGCGGGGAAGCTTCCCGGAACTTTACTGGTCTTCATCCAGGTCGAATACCACGGTCTTATAGCCGTCTCTCTGATAAATGGCGGCGTGGCAGCTGACAGGAAGCTTGTCCAGCAGTTCTTTTCTCTTCTTCCTGGAAATGCCGCGGACTACCGCGTTCAGACGGCTTCCTTCCTCCAGCTCTACCTCTCCGTAGGCATACTGGCCAAGCGCCTTGTATTCCGGTTTGGAGGAAAGGGCTGCAGGCATGACGATGGAATGCATCTTTGCCTTTCCGCTGATCTCGGTCCACTCAAGGTCTGTACAGCCGCAGCTGTTGCAGGCGTAGACGGGAGGAAACTCCATGGCGCCGCATTTGGTGCATTTTCTGCCCATGATCTTGCCTTCTTCCAGGCTGTCATAAAACTTCTGTACTACTTTTTCCAGCTTCACACTCATGTTCAACCCTCCTCGATGGTTCTGATGATGTAGGCAGCAACGTTCTGTGCGCCGCCATAGCCCCGCAGCATCGTTGTCTTCGGAAGTTTTTTCACCTGGCGTTCGCCGCATTCGCCGCGCATCTGTTTGACAGCCTCGTAGAGGTCTGCAAGACCGGAAGCCGCATGGGCGTGGCCGAAGGATGTTCTTCCTCCGTTGGTATTGATGGGACGGTCGCCGTCATAGGCGGTCCTTCCTTCGCAGATATACTTCCAGCCTTCTCCGTAGGGAAGGTATCCGGCGATCTCTGCGGATACGAGGTGGGAGGTGATGATGAAGTCGTTGGCAAAGAACAGATCCAGGTCCTCTCCGGAAAGTCCGGTCAGTTCATAAACCTGGCGTACTGCCTCTTCTGTGGCACGCACTTCGAAGTGGGGCGTAGTCGCCTCGCAGGCTGCGCTTCCGACGCCAAGAACTTCTATCGGTTTATGGCTCTTGTTGCCCATATATTTATCCACAAGCTCCGTGGCGCATACCACCACAGCTGCCGCGCCGTCGCACTTCAGCTCGACGCCGCCCAGGCGGAGGAAATCTCCCATCTTCGGGTTGTGCGGACTTCTCATATAGTCCATCACGTTCTCGAAGCCCGCTTCCTTTGCAAGCTGTTCATAGGTCCTTCTCTCGATCGCCAGCGGGTTCACGGAAGCGTTCCGGCGGTTGTTGATGCACATCCAGTTCAGGGTATCATCCATCTCCTGGTCTGTGATGCCGCGGGTACGCTTATACCATTCTGCCGCATCGTCATAGATCAGCTCCTGGCCGGCCATCAGGCTTCTGGTGTAATTTCTGTCATACAGCCAGGCTGTGGTCACAAGGAACTTGTCCATGGTCATTTTTTCCCTCTTATAGGGATGGTTTCCGATGGCCAGGCTGTCGCCGAACTCGACGCAGCCGGACAGGACACAGTTGTATTTTCCGGACGCTACCGCATTTACTGCCTGCTCAATTGCCAGATATCCGGTACAGCAGGCCTCGGAATGATGGATCGAACCCTTGCCCTTCATTCCGAACCAGTTTGCGATCTGGACATTGGGGGTCAGATAATTGGAGCCGTTTAAGGGGCTCGCCTCGCCATGGAAATAATAATCCACATCCTGAGGATTTACACCGGCGTCCTCCATCGCCTGGAGCGCTGCGTATCCGAACAG
The DNA here is from genome assembly GCA_017420455.1 of Blautia sp. Classification (GTDB taxonomy): domain Bacteria; phylum Bacillota; class Clostridia; order Lachnospirales; family Lachnospiraceae; genus Blautia_A. The sequence goes on along the minus strand of JAFOJB010000405.1, from coordinate 3,926 downwards.
TTCGCCCTCGGTAAGGCCGTCTGTTTCCGGATTATCCACCGTGTACATGAAGGGAGTGCAGCCCACGCCAATGATGGAAACGCTCCTTGCATACTTTCCAAGTTTTACCATTTCTTACCTCCACATGTTTATTTTTTTTCTTCCATTCCTGATCAGAAGAATACTTCATCAGAAGAATACTTCATCAGAAGAATACTTCTTTCCCGGTTTCCGCGGATTTGTAGATGCCTTCCAGGATCTGGGTAACTACAAACGCCTGCTCCGGTTTCACCAGCGGCTCTGTATCGTTCAGGATCGCTTCCAGCCACTGTCTCTGCTCGCGTACACTTTCTGCAGGCACGCTGCCCTTGAAGAAATCCACGGCTCCTCCCGGGGAAACAGTCTTTTCCATCAGCTGGTTGTGCTCTACGGTATTGTAGATCAGCTCATCCTTCGGATAGCTGCCGCCGTGGTGCAGCTCGGCGCCTGCCCTGGTGCCGCAGAGGGTCGTGGAGGCTTCTATGGATTTCAGGATATTCAGCGCCCAGGAAGCCTCCAGGTAAATGACCGCTCCGTTTTTCATCTTGATCAGGCCAAAGGCAGAGTCCTCTACTTCATAGGTCTCCGGATCCCAGGAACCAAAAACGTTTCCTGCAGGAGTGTCCTTCAGCCGTCCCAGCTTATAAAAAACCTGGCCTGATACGGAGAGGGGTTCATAATTGTTCATCATCCACAGAGTAATGTCCAGAGCATGGGTTCCGATATCGATCAGCGGCCCCCCTCCCTGCAGCTCCTTGTTCAGGAATACCCCCCAGGTAGGAACTGCTCTTCTTCGAAGGGCATGGGCTTTCGCAAAATATATCTCTCCAAGCTCTCCTGCTTCGCAGGACGCATGCAGGGTCTGCGTATCGTCGCGCAGACGGTTCTGATATCCGATGGTGAATTTCTTCCCGGATTTTTTCCAGGCATCGATCATCTTCTGCGCGTCCGCCGCGGTATGCGCCATGGGTTTCTCGCACATGACATGCCTGCCGGCTTCCAAAGCAGAGACCGTGATGGGGCAATGAGCTACATTGGGGGTGCAGACATGGACCACGTCCACATCGGGATCGTTTACCAGGTCATGATAATCCGTATACACCTTTGCGTCCGGCGTGCCAAAATCCGCCTTTGCCTTTACTGCACGCTCCTCCAGAATATCGCAGAATGCCGTAATCTCATTGAGATCCGCATTTGCCCTGAGGGACGGCATATGCTTCTGGGTGGCGATCCCGCCGCAGCCTACGATACCCACGCGTAGTTTTCCCATTGCAGTTCCTCCTTCCAGACCATTTTCCCTGGTCAGTGTTTCTTGAATTTTCCAACCTTCGTCAATCTGTCAGGAAGCTTCGGAAGCTTGCCCGAGGTCTGCTGCACTGCGCCTTCCTCGCAGGCCTCGATACATTTACCGCACTTCGTACAGTCGAACTCATCGATCATATGGATGAATTTCGGCTTTCCTTCGATGCAGTCAGCCGGACATACATCCAGGCAGTCCCCACAGCCGGTACATGTCTGGGGATCGATATAAATATGTACGAAGGAAGTACACACTCCCGCAGGACACTGATTTTTCTTGATATGAGAATCATATTCGCCGCGGAATTTCGCGATGGCGTCCAGAGGAATATCCGCAGAAACCTGTCCTACCGTACAAAGGGTAGAATCCCCCATAACACTTCCGATTTCCTGGGTGAGGTCAATATATTCCGCTTTTCCTCTGCCCTGGGTGATCTCTTTCTGCATATACTCCAGCTGGATGAGTCCCTCGCGGCAGAATACGCATTTGCCGCAGCTGGCTGTCCGGTCCAGAAGAAGCCGCCTGGCGGTTTCATCCACGATACAGTCCTTTTCTGTCAGTACCCGGATCAGAGCGCTGCTGGCATCCTTCGCCGTCAGAGCCTTTGCTTCCTCGGGAGTATACAGACGATATCCCAGATATACGGCTTTGGCGCCGTCAAGGGACACAAGATCCGAAACCGGGGTATCCGCCGGAACCTTCTTAAGAGGCTCCTCTCCTGTCTTTACATAAACGCCGGCCTCGTAGGTCCCCAATGCAAGGTCCGCCAGGTCACAGGCAGTTACGATATGGAGGATCAGGTCCTTCTCCGTCTCCCGCACATTAATGATGTCATTTACCAGGATAATGCCATGCGCTCCAGCCTTATTGCGCAGTTCATCTGCAAGCGCGGTGCAGTTCACCGGAAGATACAGGAATTTCGCGCCGGCATCTGTGAGCATTCCCGCGATATCGATCCCGTCGAATATCTTTTCCGGATCCTTTGAAAGGAGCTCAAGCAATGCCAGATCCACATCCGCATTGTTCAGCCCTGCATAGACAAAGGGCTTCTCAGGATTCTCGTTGGCACGGAAAACCCTGTCCATGAAAAGCTCCGGGCAAAGGCCGTATTCCATCAGGGAAACCGCATTGATCTTCTCCACCAGAGCGACATAGCCCATTTCTTTTGCACTCTCGAATGCTGTCATCAGCCTTCACCCTCCTTTGCAAAATCAGACCAGGTTTTCGGACTGGAAATACAGAGTCTCAGATCGCACTGGAGACATCTTCCTGCTTCACATTTTGCCTTTTCCTCGTCGAAACCATTGTCCATGGGGCCGCAGGTCTTCCATTCCACCACTCTTTTCGGTACCGGTACCACATTCGGCTCTGTCCTCGGGATACCTGCGAAACCTTCGATACTTCCGATCCAGGGATCCTTTTCCTGTTCCGGTGCCAGCTTCTCATCGATGTTTCCGTCGCCGCCCAGATATCTGTCGATGGCGGAAATGGCCTTTCTGGCGCCTTCGATTCCCCTGATCACGGAGGTGGTTCCGGTGCTGGAATCACCGCCGGCATAGATTCCCTCTATGGAGGTCTCACCGTTTTCGCCCGTCGCGGCTACATAGTTTCCATGGGTCAGCTCCAGACCGAAGACCTCCGGATCCATGGGGATGGTGGGACGCTGTCCGGTAGCGAAAATGACGGTATCCGCGGGAAGGATCTCATTCGTCCCCTCGATCTTGTCGAATACCATACGTCCGTTTTCCTTGCGGAAGTTTCCGACACTCTGGATCTCCACACCGGTGCAGTGACCGTTCTCACCCAGGATCTGGGGGAAGGTCTTGGAGTTGTGAAGGACGACTCCTTCCTCCTCCGCCCAGGCACGCTCCTCATCGGTAGCGGTCATGGCGTCATAAGCCTCCAGACATGCCATATTCACACTCTTTGCGCCAAGGCGGAATGCAGCGCCTGCGCAGTCGATGGCTACATTCCCGCCGCCGAGGATGACTACCTTTTCGCCAACGCTGGCTGTACCCTCTTCAAAAGCACGGAGGAAATCGGTGTTGACCTGAACTCCTTCCAGGTCGTTCCCCGGAAGCGGAAGCCTGGCTCCCTGATGGGTTCCCACTGCCACATAGACAGCGTCAAAGCCTTCCTTCAGAAGAGCGGGCACGTTCTCGACCTTCACTCCGGTCTTCACGGTGATATCTCCGGTCTCCAGGATATCCTGGATCTCCTTGTCCAGAGTCTCTCTGGGCAGACGGTAGGAGGGGATTCCATAACGCAGCTGTCCGCCAAGCTTCTCGCTGCTCTCAAAAACAGTCACAGAATGTCCGAGCTTCGCTCCGAAGTAGGCTGCTGTAAGTCCGGAGGGGCCTCCGCCGACAACAGCGATCTTCTTGCCCGTTGCGGGTTTATGGAACGCTTTTTCCTTCCACGCTCCGTCGTCATGCTCCGCCGCAAATCTCTTCAGGTTGCGGATAGAGACAGGCTCATTCAGATACTGATGCTTGCACTCCAGCTCACAGCTGTGGACGCAGATATAGCCCAGGCTGTGCGGGAACGGCACCTTCTCGCGTACGGTAGCGTTGGCAGACGCATAATCACCCTGCTCGATAAAGCGGAT
>JAFOJB010000404.1 GCA_017420455.1 Blautia sp. | reverse complement strand
TCGAACAGATGGTACACCTGGTCGAAATCCGGAGGCAGCTGTTCCTTTTTCCAGGGAAGGAAATGGGCGTAATTCCAGACAAGAAGCTGATAGTGCCTTTCATTCTTCCGGAACAGGCAGTAGTTTTTTCCCTTCTTCAGGAGCTCATCGCCAAGCCGGGAACAGAAGATGAAGGCATAGCAGCAGGCGTTGGCATAGCCAAAGGTATCGCTGAGATCGTATTCCTCCGTCAGAGGACTTTCCGGCGTCAGAGGGGAACGTTTCTTTTCGTCCGAAAAGAGCCAGTAGGAGGATAACGAGCACATTTCCCGGAGAGCAGCGGCGGTTCTCGCAAAAAAGGCAGCCTGATACCGGGAATCCGCTATGGGAAAGCCCTTTATATAGGCGGAGGTCCATTCGGTCACCCAGAAAGGCAGAGCCGGGAGGGCAGCTGATACCAGAGCGCAGATTTTGCGGCAGCGGTCCATGAGAAGATCCGGATCGGGACTTACCGGATAAATCTCTCCTGGCAGCGTGTTCCGGGCGGGAGCGTGGTAATGAAGATACGTGGAGAAGAAATCCAGACTGCCGCTATGCTCCTTCAGGGCCAGAAGAAGCTCCTGCAGAGAAACCGGGGATACACAGGGATCATATCCCGGTCCCCCCAGCATGGCTCCGGGGAGATATTGTGACAGAAGACCACGGATCCGGGAAAGATCCTCCAGGTAGGCCTTCAGAGTGTCCCAGGGAGCCATGCAGAATTCGAATTTCCACCGGGAAAGCCAGTTTTTCGGAAACCGCTGGGAGATGTGCAGGAGAACGGCCTCCAGTAAAAGAAAATACCTGCTGTTCCGGCGGATATAGCTGTAATTTTTTCGCTCTTCGTTAAGAAACGGAAAGCTGAAGGGGAGACGGGAAAGCTCCACGATGGGAAACAGGCCGTTTTTATACAGGAAGGAAAGAGAAATATCCAGGTTCTGAAAATAGTATTCATAATCCGGGAGAGTCATGGGGACAAAGCTGTTGCTCACCATCTCCATCAGACGGATACAACGGATTTCCCGTGCAAGACAGAAGGAAAGAAGGCTGGTACGGTAATTCTCCGAGAGCAGATTGTGGGCAGATCCGATATTCAGGGCGGTCTCAGTCTGCTTCAGAGGAGTACCCGGAAGATCCGTTTCGATGGAGACTGTCAGGGGAAGGCAGCGTTTCTGCCCCGGCGGGATTCCTTTTCCGGAGAAAGGAACCGTCATGTCTCCGGAATCCGACATGTCCCCGGAATCCATCATGACTCCGGAATCCATCATGGCTCCGGATGCTGCAGTGGTCTGAGTACCCCCATCCGGAACCGCCCTTCGGCTTTTCCGGAATCCGGTGGGAGATATTCCATAGGCTTTTTCAAAGCTCCTCCGGAATGCGGCTGCGCTGGAAAACCCGTTCCGCAGAGAGATCTCGTGGATGGGAAGGGAGGTGCTCTGCAGGTCCCTCAGCGCATAAAACAGCCTTTTCGAATCCAGAAAGGTTTTGAAGGTGACACCGAAGTATTTCCGGAAGAAGAAGGAAAGGTACTGGGGAGAAAGGAAAAAAATTCCCGCCAGCTCTGTGAGGGAAAGCGGCTCCTGATAATGCTCATCGATGTAGGCGCGGATCTTCTCCGAGCGGTCATGGGCCGGTACGCCTGGGGCAGAGGGAAGATCCGGGGAGGGAATCCTGGCACAGATCGACAGAAGTCTGTATACCAGACCGGTCTCCTCCAGAAAAGCAGCACTGGAAGATGGCGGATCTATCTCCTGGAGATGAAGAAGGAGGCTGCAGATCTCCCGGTAATCCCAGAAGGGATTCCGGACAGAATCGCAGAAGAGGGAAGACGCATTTTCCAGATGACTTAAGACAAAACCGGAATCCAGAGTGACGCACAGAAGCCTGGCTTTTGCGTCAGGAAAAAAGGTACAGGATTTTCCGGGCAGCAGCAGTAAGCAGCTTCCCGCGGGATAGGCCGTAAGACCTGCAGGAAACAGGATGCGGATCTCTCCCTGCAGGACATAAAAAAACTGATGATCATCGCTCCTTATGATTTCTTCCTCCGGAAAAGAAAGGATCCGGACAGATTTTAAGGGGAGGTCATACAAATACTGGTTCATGAACTGAGACTCCTTTGCGGCCTGCGAAAAATGGCCTACTTAAGATGGGAAGCATAAAGCTCCAGAGTGACGAGGCAGATGGATACGGCGGGAAGCGAAAGCTCCAGAAGGAAGGGGCGCTGCTCCTCGATCCGTACGGTCTTCAATGCAGGTATCGGACAGGAAGCCATGGCAAGCTCCTTCAGGGTGAGCTCATCCCGGGGCATCAGAAAGTCCAGCCTGGACCAGGCACCAAAAAGACTGGCATGCGCGTCATCGATCCGGTATTCCTTCAGGATATAGATGCCCTGAGGCATGGAAGAAAGGGAGATCCTGAAGTGGTCCTGCCCCTGTCTTTCAAAAAGCTCCTGTGGGTGGAGAAGGTCGTTGCGGTCTGCGTTGCTCTGGATATACTCCTGTTTCGGAGGGGAAAAGGAGAAGGCAAGGATCTGGACATTACCCGGAGAACCCGCTGTCACAAGACAGTAATCCTCCTGCCGGAGAATATAGGGGCCGAGCCGGGACATGAGCTGATAGGCATAAAAGGAAGGCTTGGGGATATTCTGGTCTGAAAAAAGCCCCCAGCCTCCAAACAGAAAATCCAGAGAATTCATGTAATGAAGCGGGGAGTCGGAGAGAAGATAATACCCCAGGGCTTCAACACAGGTCCTTCCTGCCGCCATGATCATCCAGGTGAGCCAGACAGCCTGGTAGTGGGAATCATTTAACAGATTCCGGGAAGAGAGGCTGGAGTTGCATTCGGTGATCCAGAGTCCGGTGCCAGGCAGGGACGCCTTCAGGATCCCGATCGCTCCGTGGATCCGCTCTACTGCCAGAGAAGGGGACAGGGAGACGGTTTTCTGACTTTCCGGATCAAAATGCACTGGATACAGGTAAGCAGAAAAAAAATCCGGCACGGCGTTCTGCTGCTTCATCAGATCTATGGTGCGGGAGATCCTTCCGGGTTCGGACCAGTCGTTGAAGCCCGGCCCGCCGATCCTGCAGAAGGGAGAGAAGGAGCGGATCTTCTGGTAAACAAGCCGGAAGACCTTCAGATACTGCCGGAAGCTGAAGGATTCCATTTCATGCAGGTCCGTGTACATATAGCTGATCTCGAAATACCACTGGTCGAAATACTCCTGGCCGTAGTGGTTGATACAGGCCGCAAGAAAACCGGGAAGCACGTTCAGGAGTCTTTCGTAATAGGAAACCGAACTCATGGCAGGGTCTGCCTTGAAGCTGACCGACACATTTTCATGGATCATCAGAGCCTTGTTTCCCAGCTCCAGAAAGGGGATCAGGCGGTATTCCTGAAGCGTATCCAGAAGGAGAAAGACCTGTCTGTAATCATAATAAAGCTCTGTCCCCATGGAGCTCTCGTAGATCAGGTCAGTGATCCGGCAGATCCGTCCGTAGGAAAAACCAACCTCGGCCTGGATCTCTTTCAGCGTCTTTTCCAGTTCTATGGAACGAAGGCTGGAAGCATATCCAAGATTGATGAGCCTGTTGTATATGTCCTTCTTTTCGCCAAAGATCCGGACGGCATCTGCCTCCAGAGCGGGAAGCTCTCTGTACGCTTCGACGGAAACCGGATGCGGACAGGAGGAAACCAGAGAGGGAGCGGCCTTTTCTGCCTCATAAAGCTTCCGGATGAGATGCTGCCTGTGGTCCTTAAAAGAAAGAAGGCATTCCCGGAAGGTCATCCCGCACCCTTCCTGCAGGATCTGCCCTGCGTACTGCGGCGTAATGGAGAAAAGGCGGGCGGCCTGCGGCTGTTTCAGCCCTTCATCACAGTGAGAGACCATATAGGAGTACAGAGCATGGTACAGTTCTTCCTGCCTGGGAGAGAGCTGCTTCTTTGGCGGAGGCAGTGCCGGACGAAAGAAGCTGTCGGGAAGAAGGCCAAGGAGAGTAAGAAGAGCCGCAGACTTCTGCGGAGCGCATTTCCTGTCGGAAGCCATGGAGGAGAGCTCCGAGAGGATGTCCCGGATACGGTCCTTCTCCACGGGAGAAAAATCTGACCTGCTGAAGGAAACCGGGAAAGCCTCTTTTCCGGCAGGCGAATACAGGCAGCACTCCGGAAAAAGGGCGGCAAGGCGTGACTGGCGGAGGAAACAGACGGTCACTGTGCAGGAACCGGCGGGATGCAGCAGGATGGGGGAGGAAGTGCAGAGACACAGAACATCCTGCCGGAAAGTCTCT